>DMJN01000179.1 GCA_003451715.1 Gammaproteobacteria bacterium
CGCCACTTTGGCGCCCAGAGCCTGTAGCCGTGTCTTGGCTTCGCTACGGGGCATTTCCTGCAATGTGCCAGTCAACACATAAGTCTGGCCCTGCAGTGGCTGATTACTTGCTGCTATCTCCACAGGCGGCCAATGGATTCCGGATTCCTGCAATTCGGCTACCAATGCCAGGTTGACTTCGTTGGCGAAAAAGGTAGCGATATGCCGGGCCACAACAGGACCGATATCGGCGACCTGCTCCAGGCTTTCCAAATCGGCGGCGATTATAGGGGGTAGATCACCGTAGTGATTCACCAGGGCAGCGGCTGTCGCCTCTCCAACCTCTCTAACACCCAGTGCAAATAAAAACCGTGGCAGGCTGGTTTGTTTGCTTTTTTCAATCGCCATGATGAGATTGCTCGCGGATTTTGTACCCATGCGTTCGAGACCAGCAATTTGCCCGTCTGACAGCTTATAGATATCGGCCACACTCTCAATCATGCCCGTATCCACCAGTTGCTCCACCAGTTTGTCGCCGAGCCCTTCGATATCCATCGCCGATCTGGATGCAAAGTGCTTGATAGATTCTTTTCGTTGCGCCGGACAGGTGATGCTGGCACTGCAGCGATACAAAACATCGCCATCCTTTTCGATAACCGAACCGCAGGCAGGGCAACTTGGAGGCAGCTTGATAGCCTTGGCCTTCAGGTTCTTCTCAGGACTAATTACCTTTACGACTTTGGGAATCACGTCCCCGGCCCTTCTTACGATGACCCTGTCCCCCACACGCAAGCCGAGTCGCTGGATTTCATCCATGTTATGCAGAGTGGTATTGCTGACTGTAACCCCACCCACGAACACCGGATCCAGTCGAGCCACCGGTGTAATAGTACCCGTTCTGCCTACCTGAAACTCAACCCCTAACACCCGAGTCGATTTTTCCTCGGCAGGAAACTTGTAGGCCATCGCCCAGCGAGGACTCCTGGCATTCTGCCCCAGCCGTCTCTGGGTATCGATATCGTTGACCTTGATTACGGCTCCATCGATTTCATATTCCAGGCTGCTGCGTTTGTTCAGTAGTTTCACGCAATAATTGAGGCAGCCCGCTATACCTGTTTCGGTGCTGCGCTCCGGGTTGACTGGCAATCCCCATTTTTCAAGGGTGTCGAATATGTCGCTCAGGCTATCGGGTAATTCCAGGCCCTCCACGATACCCACACTATAGCAATACAGTTGCAATGGAATTTTCGCCGTGTTGCGGGAATCCAATTGCCGAATCGCACCGGCGGCGGTGTTTCGGGGATTGACAAAGACCTTGGTACCCTCTTTCTCAGCCCTGGCATTGAGTCGCTGGAATCCTTTCTTGCCGAGAAAGATTTCACCTCTCACTTCTATGCGGGTGTCATTAGATAATGCGGATAATCGCAAAGGAATACTCTTAATCGTTCTCACGTTATGGGTAATATCTTCCCCGGTAATACCATCACCCCGAGTCGCTGCCCTCAGCAATAAGCCGTCTTGATACAAGAGACTCACCGCCACCCCATCGACCTTGGGTTCACAGCTGTATTGTAATTGCGAATCATCTCCCAGGCGTTTCTTGATGCGTGTTTCGAAATCCTGCAAATCCTGTTCACCGAAGACTTTGTCCAGCGACAACATGGCTACTTCATGGTTTACCTGACTGAAGTGAGCTAGGGGCTCCGACCCTACTCGCTGGGTCGGAGAATCGGGAGTGGCGAGATCGTGTGCAGTTTCCAGAGCCTCCAGGCGATGCAAGAGAGCATCGTAGTCGGCGTCAGGGATTTCCGGGGTGTCGAGGGAATGGTAGAGCCTGTTGTGGCGTTCTATCTGGCGGCGAAGTTCGAGAACTTCCCGCTTTATCTTTTCAGGAGCAGTCATTGGTGATCTGCAACGAGTTTAGCCGCGGCTGCTGGCAGACTTCAGCTGGCGTAACTCGAAATCTCTAATGCGTTGCCGGTAATGCTCGATGGTTTGTTCAGTCATGACATTACGATGATCGTCTTTCAGTTCACCGTCAAGAGCGCCCCGAACCTGCTGGGCTACCGTCAGCATCTGTTCGAAGGCATCCTGATTACTAATTGCTGCTGGTAGAGCCAGGAACAGGCTGATGCCGAGGGTGCTGAAATTGTCCATATTATTCAGGTCGAAGGTGCCGGGATTAAGGATATTGGCGACACTGAACACAACCGGCCCATTATTGTCATTTCCGAAGCGTTGATGAAAGATACTCATATCCCCAAATTTCAGCCCCGCCGTAATTAGAACCTGCAGCAGATCATGGCCGGCGAAGGCATAGCCTTCTCTGGCCATCACGTTAATAACGATAACCTCCGAAGGCTGCATGATTTCCTGAGGTGCCTCGATGTGCTCAGCCCGGGGAGTTGCTTCAGTTTCGACTGGTTCTTCTGCCAGTGTGACCACAGTTGCCTCAGAGACTTTGGGTGCTTCCGGGACTGGGGGTACATCTGGCTCGGGCGGTGGTGATTTCTTTTTGCGGGTGAATGCTGCAAACAGCGAACGCTTTTTCGGTTTTTCTTCTTGCTCTTCCTGAGCCGGGGCTGGCTCATCGAAGAGACTGCTTTGCTGGCTCTCGTCGGCCGCTATCGCGATATCACCGATGCGCTCCCCTGCGGTCATCGAAAACTCGTCCAGATGACTGTCAAACTGCACTTCACTGCCTAGAGCGGGGTCCTGATAGTGCCGCTCATCATTTTCCACGGTATCACCCGGGCCGCCGTCGTGGTCATCACCCGGAGGACGCTCGAGCCGCTCACCCCAGCCAATTTGTTCATCTGCATAATCAGAATCCATGGCATCAACGGTTGTCTCGCCACCAGGCTCCTGACTCCGCTCCACCGGCGCGCTGTCATGGAATTGCGGCGCTTCATTTGCGAAACCCTCCCCGCTTTCATGATTCATCTCTGCGGCCTGCTGATCCAGTTCCTCGGGATAATCTGGCGCTACGCCAGCCAGGCCGTCCTGGACATTTTCTGCTGACCCGTCATCCAGCCGGGGGTCTTCGACTGTGCGTTCATCCACAGCCTCATCAGCATGCATCTCTCCAATGCCAGGAATCACCTGGTCATAGTCGAAGAGAACATCATCGGGATCTTCATGGTCGTGAGTCGGCAGTTGCTCAGTCTCTGCGGTTTCCACCACTGACGGTTCATCGCTGTATGCAGCACTATCGGTAGGGTGCACTTCAGGGGCAAGTTCCACCGTATCCATCAACACCGGAATCGTGTCAGTACCGGTATCATCACCCAATTCCAGTACCTGAGCCCGCTGGTTTGCCGCATCGAGTGCAGTGTTTTGAGAATTGACCTCCTGCAGCGATCGGGTCACGACTCGTGCGCCTCCGCTGGGTAATTCAGACAATTCCATCGCTTCCAAATCCACGTCTTGTGGGATGTTCTTGTCGATAGCCAGTTTAATCTGACCCCGACGAACCCGCAGCGCCACCCACAGCCCACGCAATATCACCGCAACAACCGCGAATCCTAACAACAAGATGACTAGTTCACGTGAACCCATGGACCATCTGCACTAAGTCGGATTGATGCAATCCAAATATTGGAAAATTTTTAATGTTATCTTACAGTTACCGCATTTTCTTTAGCGTAGAAACGGGTTTTTCGTGGGCAAGATCCGATTTTATGACTCACATGGCCACCATTTCGGCTGCTTCATCGAGATCGACGGCCACGATACGGGATACACCCGCTTCATGCATGGTGACGCCAAGCAGCTGATTTGCCATCTCCATGGTGATCTTGTTGTGGGTAATGAAGATGAACTGCACATAGTCGGCCATCTCTTTCACCAGGTTGGCATAGCGGCCGACATTGGCATCATCCAAAGGGGCATCCACCTCATCCAGCATACAAAACGGAGATGGGTTGAGATGGAATATGGAAAACACCAGGGCGATGGCTGTCATGGCCTTCTCACCGCCGGAGAGTAGGTGAATCGTGCTGTTACGCTTACCCGGCGGGCGCGCCATGATGGCCACTCCAGTATCCAGCAGGTCATCCCCAGTCATGTCCAGGTAGGCATGACCACCACCGAATACCTTTGGAAACAGGTTCTGCAGCCCGACATTGATCTTATCGAAAGCCTCTTTGAAGCGGGTGCGGGTTTCCTTGTCGATCTTACGCATGGCGTTCTGCAATGTGTTTAGCGCCTTCTCAAGGTCTTCATTTTGCTTATCCAGATAGACCTTGCGCTCCGATTGTTGCTGGTACTCATCGATTGCAGCCAGGTTGATCAGCCCCAGCCGCTGAATGCGGTTTCCGAGTTTTTCCAGGCTTTGTTCGCATTCCTGCTCTTCCAGGCCTTCGGGAAGACTGTCCAACACCACCTGCAGTTCAAATTTCGCCGCCTGTAATTGCTCGAGTAGCCCATCTCTTTTGACTGAAGCGCCTTCGCTCTTCAGCCGCTTCTGCATCAGGGATTCACGCACCGTGTTAAGCCGTTCCTGAATCTCATTGCGCTGCTGTTCCAGATTGCGGATCGCCTGCTCATTCTCGTCGACCCGGGATTTGGCAATTCCCAGTTCCTGCTCCACTTCCAGGCGCTTCTGCAACAGGGCCTCGAGGTCGGTTCGCATGGTTTCCAGGGGCTCGTCCGACTCGTTAATCTGGCTGGTCAGCGACTCCATCCGTTCCTTGGAACGTTGCACCTGGCTAGCCATACGGTCCATGGTTTCACGAGTGGATTGCAACTGTGCCTTTACTGATTGTTGTTTTAATGCAAGTTCATGCGCTAAGTCTTTGTCATTTCTAGCTTTTTCCCTCGAATCTTCCAGTGCCTGCTGAGCCCCTTGCCGGTCTGCTTCCAACGCTTCCCTGGCGCCTACGTCTTCTGCCATGCTATCCAGGGCCTGTTGCAGTCGAGCCCGCGCGGCGGCGGTATTTTCCGCTTCCAGCGCCAGTTGCCGGTCCAGTTCATCCAGTTCGTGTAGAATGCGCTGCTTCCGATTGGCCGCTTCCTCGACCTTGGCCAACTGGGCACTCATGGTGGATTTCAGTTCACCGAGGTGCTGGGTCTTGTTGGCGATATCCTGCTGCAATTCTTCGCGCCTAGTCTCATCTGTGCTGAGGCCTTTTCTGAAGTTATCTCTTTTCTCTTGTAAAACATTAGATTTATCGTTTAGTGCTTTGATATTTCTGAATAATTCTGCAATAAGCCCTCGTCGCTCAACGATGGAATCCTGGGAGCTAGTGGTGCGCACCTGCACCCAATTCTTGCCCAGCCAAACTCCCTCAGCCGTGATCACGGATTCCTGCTGAGACAGCTGACCGCGGGCGTTGATAGCTTCCCCAAGGCTGTCTGCGACGTAGATCCCCTGCAGCAAACCCGAAATATCCCAGTCACAGCTGAGTTTATCTATCAAGGTCGTAAGCGGGTGCTGATTCGAAGCATCGCCTGGTTTAGCACTGGCGACATCGATCAAGGACAACTTGCCCTGTGGTAATTCAGCCAACAGCTGATCCAGACCTTCGATGCAGATGCCCTGCATCGATTCGCCCAGCACCGCTTCTACGGCTAATTCCCATCCCGGCGTGATTTTCAGGCTCTCTCCCAGGCGTAGCTGATTCTGCAGGCCCTTTTCCTGCAGCCAGGCATTGAGTTGCTGGTTATCCTGCCCCAATGCCGCCTGCTGCAGCGCCTCCAACGATGTCTGTTTGCCCCTGGCAGTCTGCAATTCGCCGCGCGTTACGTCCAATTCCTCCACACAGCTATTCAACGCTCGCCGGTGCTCATCGATCTGACTACCCAAGCTGCCATTGTCCGACTGCAAATCAGTAATCTCGGACTGCAGTGATTCGATTTCCTGCGCCACATCGTCCAGACCGGTATCTTGCGGTGCCTGTGCCAGCGTCCGTTGTTCATTCTCGAGAGTCTGTTTTCGCTCCAGTCCGCGTTCTACGATAGTTTCCAATTGCTGAATGCGGGACTGTTCCACTTCAGCAATTTGCCGTGGTTCTTCGGCACGCTGGTTGAATTCGTCCCATTCCCGCTGCCACTTCTGCAGTGCCTGCTCAGCCTCGGCGAGCAGTTTCGCTGAGTCTTCCTCGCTGACCTGTGCAGCTTCTAACTCGGGAGAGATCGATTTCAATTCGGCATCCAGTTGGGTGATCTTCTTCAAGTCGATATCCAACTCTTCCCGGGTTTGCGTCCAGCCTTCTTCGGTCTCGGTCAAGTCCAGTTTAAGCTGATCGACCCGCTCGAGATGGTGCTCTATGGATTGCTCGATACGGGCAATATCATTACCCAGGCTGTAGAAACGCGCCTGCACCTCACCCAATGCATCGGTGAGGTCCGCATTGTCTGCCAGGTGTTTTTCTACCCTGGCATCGATCTGGCGCTGCTCGGCGGTAGTGGACTCGATATCGATTTCCAGTGAGCTTATGCTTTCCTGGTTGGTCCGGATCTCTTCATCGAGACCGCGCCAGCGCAGTGCATTCAGATTCGCCGTGGTTTCCCTCTCCTGCTGCTTCAGTTCCCCGTACTTCTCCGCAGCCACCGACTGACGCTTGAGGTGTTGTAGCTGGCGCCCCATTTCTTCACGGATGTCGGCCAGCCGTTCGAGGTTATCCTTGGTGCGCTTGATGCGACTCGCAGTTTCCTTTCTACGCTCTTTATACTTGGAGATGCCCGCGGCTTCTTCGATATAGACCCGCAACTCTTCTGGCTTCGACTCGATCAGGCGGGACACCATCCCCTGTTCGATTATCGAGTAGCT
>DMJN01000303.1 GCA_003451715.1 Gammaproteobacteria bacterium
TGCCACGAAGGCAATTACGGCATGCTGAATATTCTGCGTGGCGAACGCATGGCCGAAAGACGCGCCACGGAAGAGAGTCAGTAGTTCGACACCTGCACGAAGGGTCAGCTCTGCTGGCCTTTCTTGTGCAGTTCCTTTTTTCCCATTTGCTACCCCTACTCCGGTAGTGCAAACACCCAGAGTGTGGCACCGGCGGGAGGAAGATTGATCTGCGCTGCAGTGCGCATGGTTCGAGTGTGGATCCCCCCGGAATTTGTCGCCACGGCAAGGTATTGTTTGCCATCGACGCGATAAGTGACCGGGTATGAATTCACGGCATTATCCAATCGCCTTTGCCACAGGACTTCACCACTGTCCTGATTCAGCGCCTTGATCCAGCGATCCACCGATCCTATAAATAACAATCCCGAGTCGGTAGTCAGGTTTGCCGCGGCCTGCGGCGCTGCCTGACGTGCCGTCCACTCCACTTGCCGCGTTTGTAGATTGACAGCCTTGATGATGCCAAAGCTGCCGTCGGTGGAACCATCCGGGTATTTCTGCCAGCGCTCGCCGCTGTCGTCATCCAGGCAGGTATCCGAGATTGGGATAAATAGTATTCCTGTGGCGGGATTATAGGATGTGGATTGCATATTTCTGGCACCCAGCCAGTCCGGGCAGATGCCCGGCAGGGAGTATTCACTCAAGACATCATCCAGTGCCGGAATCGCATTCGGAAACAGAGTCTTGTCACCAGTTGAAGGATCGATCTCCGCCACTACATTTTGCATGTCCAGATCGATTGAGAATAGATACTCACCAGTTGCCGCATCCATCGCTTCGAAGATCGCCAGCTTGCCGCCGGTTACTACTACCTTGCGAGTAACGCCATTAACCGGTATTTCAATAATCTGCCTTTCATAAGCCCAGTCATGATCCAGTTGATCATTTCGAGCATGCTGATAGTGCCAGACCAATTCACCGGTGTCGGCATTCAGTGCCACGGTACTATTGGTGTAGAGGGCGTCGTTGTTGTTATTCCTGTCATCGGGATCCAATCGCAGGCGCCGGGTATCGTAAGTGGGGGCAGGGCCAAAATAGACCAGATTCAGCTCAGGGTCGAAGCTACCTGGAATCCATACCGAGCCCCCGGTGCGCTGTTCCAGCGGCAGATCATTCCAGGTGTCCCCTCCCGGCTCTCCGGGTCTGGCGATCGTATAGAAACGCCAGACTTCTTCACCGCTTTGCATGTCCACGGCTAAGATAAAATCGCCACCTTCCACCGCCTGGCGGCCGGTCAGGCCGATAATGGCTTTGCCATTGGCGATGATTGGCGCACTCTTGAACCAGTGACCGTCTTCGTCACCGATGTCGACATCGAGGTCCCAGGCTATCTGGCCGGTTTTGACGTACAGTGCAACAAGGTGAATATCGGAGGTAGGAATGAGGATTTTGTCATCGTAAATGGCAACCCCTTTTTTCGAATCGGGCGGTACTTCACCATCTAATTCTCTCTCGAAGCTCCATAACAAATCACCTGTGGTTGCATCGATTGCCTGTAATACATCTCCGAAGCTGTAGGCAAACAACACCCCGTCGTGAACCAGGGGTGTCATCATGTTGGCACCGGCGGGCAATGACCAACTCCAGGCGAGTTGCAGGTCGGTGACATTGTTCCTGGTAATTTGGCTGAGCGGGCTATGACCGAGACTGTCGCTGGTGCGACGCCAGTGTAGCCAGTCATCGGCGGGAGGATCCAATAACATTGCATCCGTGACCGGGCTGATACTCTGGAGGCGGCTGGATTGTGCTAAGGGTCCGTTGCTGTTGTAGCGCAGCGGTGTGGCGGTGTCCGTGTCCGCTGCTCCCAGTTGCTGTTTCGGAATTACCAGGGTGCCCAGCGACGCGAAGTTTTCTGGTAGTGGAATCGCACCGGAATCGAGACCATTGTGTTGCAGTATGTAGGCGAGAATCTGGGTAATAAGGGATTGGCTCAGTGAGTCTTCAGCCCCGGGTGGCATACGCCGGATATCGAGTGCCAATTGGTCGATCGTTGTGTCACCCCAGCGGTCGGCGAAGTAGCTACCACCCAGGCTGGGCACCAGCCCAAATCCCTCCAGGTTAACACCGTGACATTCCGCACAGCGCTCCTGGTAGCCCGATTCGCCCTGTGTTGCCTGGGCTGCTGTATAGGACACCGCGGTTTCCTCACCCTGGGCCGCGTGCGTCGAAGAGAGCGCCAGACTCAGGCAGGCAAGAATCGTAGCCGCAGTGGCAGCTCGCATAGAGATCATCCTGGAGTTTATTGTCATTTTTCTCCCCGGCATTGGATTCGTTCCCGCCAAGCTCGGCATCGCTTGGGGAACACCGTCACTTTACAGGCCGGGATTGCACAATGGAACAAGCTTTTTCCGTTGTTGCACTGCATTCTGCCGCCGACCGTGCACTCCGACTCGGCTTCAGCATAGATGTGACTGATACAGAGTGACTTTTTCAGCTTCATTCAGTTTATTCAGATTCAGTTCAGCCACACTTCGTTAGTCTCTTGGCATTGGCGGATGCGCCACTTAACAGGCATACCTCGCAGAACCCACACTCAATTGCACTGTTTAAGTCTGGCATAGGTTTACCGTAAATCCCCACTCAACTACTTGGCGGATAGGGAGTGGGGATTTTTTATGCAAGCAGATTATTCTACGCCGGAATAGTCCGGCCCGTTCCCGCCGTGATCTGGCTGTATTAAAGTCACTGTTGATCAAATCTAAATCTTTGATAAGATTAAGTTTTTGCGATATTGCGAATTTTTGATTACCAGTACCGACCATAGCAGGACCGGATGACTCCCAGAAGGCACAGGCCAGTTTTACAGACTCTGCAAAGATTTGCTGCTTACTGCTTGTTGTCGCTACTGACAATCCTGACCTCACTTGCTACACAGGCACAAGCCGTTAACGAAGAACTGCAACAGGTAGCCGTGCCCAATGATATGAGTGCAGTACATTTCTATCTCATTACCATGGATGTGGGAGATAGGGTGTGGGATAACTTTGGTCACACAGCGCTGCGTGTCTTTGATGAAAACACCAACACCGATACGGTATTTAACTGGGGATTTTTCGATACGAGTGGGGGGGTGATGTCCTTTTCCTGGAACTTTTTCAAAGGAATCATGGATTATCGTCTGGTCACCAATTCTCCTTCCCAGGAGTTCGCCATGTATCGGTCTCAGGAGCGGTCGGTCTGGCAGGACAAGCTCAATCTCACCAATCCTCAGAAAGAGATTCTCTATCGGCGGCTAGTCTGGAACCTGGAGCCGGACAATGTCGTTTATGCCTATCAGTATTTTTCGGACAATTGCACAACCAAGGTGCGGGATTATCTCGATGAGGCACTTTCGGGGAAGATTTCACAGCAATACACCGGGATCACCGATCAGACGTTTCGAGACCAGGTGCAATCCCACTACGAGTCGGTGTCTCTGATTGGCTTCTCTCTGGATGTATTGATGAATAGCAACATCGACCGCTTTGTCTCCGAGTGGGAGGAAATGTACTTGCCGCTCCGGTTCAGAGAGCGTTTGTTGGAGTTGGGTTCTGACGTTGCTGAAAATGGGGAACAGCTGATGCTGTTATCTGATCCTCAGGTCATCATGGAGTTTGCCCCACCAAGCATTGAAACTAACGGCTATCGCGTAGCGTCGTTGGTACTGGTATTGCCAGTCATCCTGTTAACTCTGATGCTGAAGCGAATTCCCCAATCCTACTTCGCTACTCATCCCCGAATTGGCCTGAAAGCGGCTGCAATCAATTTCCGAATACTTGGACTGCTGGCGTTGCTTACGGCAGTTTTTAGCGGCATCTACGGAATACTTATGCTGGGCAGCTGGTTCATTTCTGACCATGTCGACACCCATCACAATATCAACCTGCTGCTGTTCTGGCCCACTGACCTGTTGGGTATTCTGCTTGGCTTTCGCTGGCTAATTCTATCCCGACCCTGGCCGATGACGCACAACAGCGCGCCGTTTATAAACTACTATCTGTTAGCTCATCTTATCGCCATGTTGGCCTATGTCGGTATCGCGTTTTTCGGCTTGAGCCAGCAATCCATTAGCGAGTTGGCACTTTACGTCGTGCCGGGACTTGCGTTGTTTACTGTATTTGTCTGGGTAGTGGGGTTCCAGCCTGCCAAATCCAGGGACATGTATTTTTAAATGGCCCGTTGAATTGAAAACTCGATTCGATGTGTAGGGGAAATACGAGACAAAAAAGCCGAGCACTGAGGCTCGGCTTAATCTTCCTAAACTGGAAAACAATCAGTCGATAATTTCGACCCGGCGATTGCGTTGGTAGGCAGCCTCGGAGGTGCCACGATCGGCAGGTTGTTCTTCTCCATAACTTACCGTTTCAATCTGATTACGTGCGGCTCCGTTAACTATAAAGTAGTTGAGAATGCCATTAGCACGACGCTCACCCAATGCCAGGTTATATTCGCGAGTGCCTCGCTCATCGGCATGTCCTTCCAGGCGAATGCGCTTACTGGGATTCGCGGCGAGGTCGCGGGCATGAAATGTCAGTATGTCACGATCGGCAGGTCGAAACTCTGCTACGTCAAAATCAAAGTAGAAAACCGTGGTTGCCAGTGCCTGGCGCAGCATACGCTCTTCAGCCGCCGCTGCACGTCTCCTCGCCTCTTCTGCCAATTCCTGTGCACGACGGGCGGTGGCATCAGCATCGGATTCGCTAGTTTCCGCAACTTCGCTGGTAACTGCCTCATCGCTGCTGGAACTGCAGGCGACTATGCCACCGAAGGCAAAAAGAATCAGGGCCAATCTTATTAGTTGATTTATTTTCATGGCAGCTCCTACAAAATCAAACGGTACTTTTCTGTGAGAAACACTGTACAAACTATCGACTAAAATTATTTGAAAATACAGTATCTTAAATCGAGAACGAAGCATACCCCATTTACTTGGCTAAATCTATTGAGGTAACTCAAATCAAACCACTTTAAATGCCAGTGGTTTTCATTGAAAGCCCCGATATTTCTGCGTTTTCAGTGAGGGCGTTTTTCGAGCAATTGCTCGATTTTTGGTTATCAAAGCACCCCAGAGATGGTAATCTTTGCACTCTTTTGTGTTAGACACTTTTACCCAGCTCACCCCCGTAAGAAGAGAGCCTCGGTGCCAACCGTCTTGCCCAGCGTGGGTAACATCTTCCAAGGAGAGATATCGTGAATGCTGATTTTACTACCGAAGAACTGGCGTTTCAGGATGAAGTCCGCGATTTCCTGGAAAGTGAATTTCCAGCGGAATTCAGAGCGAAACTCGATGTCAGCCAACGCCTGAGTAAGGACGAGCTTGTTCGTTGGCAGAAGATTCTCTACCAGAAAGGCTGGGCGGCTCCAAGCTGGCCAGAGGAATATGGCGGTACCGGTTGGACACAGATTCAACGTTACATCTTTGCTACGGAAATGGGATTGATAGGTGCACCCGAACCGGTGGCATTCGGCATGAAGATGGTGGCGCCGATCCTCATGACCTTCGGCAGTGATGAGCAGAAGCAGCGATTTTTACCCGATATTCTCGAGAGCAATGTCTGGTGGTGTCAGGGATATTCCGAACCCAATGCCGGATCGGACCTGGCGTCACTGAAAACGACCGCGATGAGGGACGGGGATGAATACATCGTCAACGGTGCCAAGACCTGGAATACCTACGGACAATACGCAGACTGGATATTCTGCCTGGTAAGAACCGATAACACCGTGAAGAAGCAGGAAGGTATCAGCTTTCTGCTAATCGATATGAAATCGCCGGGTATCACACTGAAACCCATCGTACTGATAGATGGTCATCCCGAAGTCAATGAAGTGTTTTTCGATGATGTGAGAGTTCCAATGGGGAACCTGATCGGTGAAGAAAACAAGGGCTGGACCTATGCCAAGCTACTGCTTACCCATGAGCGTTCTAATATCGCCGGTGTACCACGGGGCAAACGTCGGCTGCGGGCTCTGAAACGCATTGCAAAAGATACCGATGATGGTTTTGGTGGCAATATGCTGGGCAATGCCAGTTTCAGCAATAAGCTCACCGATATTGAAATCCAGTTGCAAGCCCTTGAATACTCCGAGCTGCGAACACTGGCGGCACTGAGTGTCGGCAAGGCTCCAGGACCCGAATCATCCATACTCAAGGTAGTCGGGACGGAGCTGGCCCAGGAGATGGATGAGCTATTTGTAGATCTGGCCGGCTACCACTGTCTGCCGTTTGTGCCGGAACAATTCGAAGACGGATTTCAGGGAGTACAGCTGGGTCCGGGCAATTCTGCTGCTGCCGCGCTAACCTACTTCAACAACAGAAAGCTCTCCATCTTCGGAGGCTCTAACGAGATACAACGCAATATTATTTCCAAACATGTACTGGGTCTGTAAACAGTAAAGCTTCCCGGACAGCGATGACTTTAATCAAGAGGTAGAAAAGTGGATTTTTCCTACACCGAAGAACAACAGATGCTTCAGGACAGCGTGCAGAAGTTTGTTCAGAAAAGTTATGACTTCGGCACCCGCAATGCAATCCTTGCCAGTGATGATGGATACAGCATTGAGAACTGGCAACTGTTTGCCGAATTGGGTTGGTTGACGGTTCCCTTCAGTGAAGCAGATGGAGGTTTCGGCGGATCCGCGGTGGATCTCATTGTCATGATGGAAGAATTTGGCAAGGCCAACCTGGTGGAGCCATTCATGCCGACTGCCATCTTGGGAGGCGGATTAGTGGCCGCATTGGGTGCAGATACTCAGAAGGCGGAATTACTACCTCGAGTGATGGACGGTAGCCTGCAGCTGGCCTGTGCCTATGCCGAAAGCACGAGCCGCTTTAATCTGGCCAGCGTAACTACCAGCGCAGAATCCGAAGCCGATAGCTTGGTGATAAACGGCAGTAAGATTGCAGTACTGAACGGCCCCGGCGCCGACAAATTGCTGGTTGTCGCCCGGGAATCTGGCGCAACTGCAGATAATGCTGGAATCTCGGTATTTCTGGTGGACAGCGAGTCTGAGGGAGTATCGATCCAAGCCTATACTAATGTCGATGGCAAGAAAGCAGCCCGGATCGATTTCGATAGCGTCACCGTACCGGCGGCACAGAGGCTGGGTGAAGCCGGTGGTGCCTTAGCTGCCCTGCAGGCAGTCATCGATCGAGCTATTGTGGCAACCAGCGCCGAAGCAGTGGGGGCGCTGGAGGCTCTGCTGCAGAAAACCGTGGAATACAGCAAGACGCGCAAGCAATTTGGTACAGCAATAGGTACCTTCCAGGCCTTACAACATCGCATGGCGGATATGTTTATCGAATGTCAGTTGGCTCGATCGATCGTGATCATGGCAGCCATGAAGCTGGATAGTAGCGAGGGCGAGCTTGAAAAAACCAAATCCGTGTCAGCGGCAAAAAGCCGTGTCGGCAGGGCAATTAGGAAAGTTGGCCAGGAGGCCATCCAGATCCACGGCGGCATTGGCATGACCGAAGAGCTGGATGTCGGACATCTGTTCAAGCGGGTCACGGCTATCGATGTCATGTTTGGCGATGCTGACTATCACACCGAACGCTTCGCTTCGATTTAGGAATCCTGGTTTTTCCGGCGGACAGTCATGAGTGAATTGATCGTGGTTCGTCATGGGCAGGCATCCTTTGGTGGAGCTTCCTATGACAAATTGAGTGAGCGGGGTATTGAGCAGGTTCGACACCTGGCACGGCACTGGCGAGACCTGGGTGAGGTGTTTGATTGCGTCTATAGTGGTACGCTGAACCGACAGCAGGAAACTGCCAATGAATTACTGCCCCTGGTCAAAGGCTGCCCCGATAAACCCCAGCTACATGCCTCGCTGAACGAATACAATGGCGATCCTCTTCTGCAAATTTATCTGCGAGATCACTCGGCCGATGAGGGATTCGATCCTGCCCTGACCTGGCCTGTAAATGATCCGCGTCTGTTTCAGCAATTGTTCGAGGCGGCGACTTCGAGGTGGGTACGCAATGAGTTGGAACCCGGTGAGCAGGAGCCGACGTTCGAACATTGGTCCAGCTTCAAATCTCGAGTACATGGTGCCCTGGATGAGATCATGAGCCGGCATTCAAAGGGTAGCAGGGTGCTGATCTCCACTTCCGGTGGCGTAATCGCCATGGCATTGCAGAGAATTCTGAATTTTCCTGATGAGCAAGTGATCGCCACGAACTGGATGGTGCACAATAGCTCGGTAACCCGAATCAAGTACGGAAATGGTAAGCTTTCACTGACACAATTTAACGCTCTATCCCATCTGGAAAAGGATGGGCTGCAACAACTGGTGACGTACCGATAACTTTTTTCAAACCCAGGGAACTGCTTTGGCTGAAAATGCATTAATTGACAAGACAAGTGCCATCAGAGAAGGCGAAGAGCTGGATCTGGATGCGCTTAAGCAACACCTGGAACCCGTGCTGGGCAATCGGGTAGGCGATATCGAAGTCCAGCAGTTTCCTGGAGGTCACTCCAACCTGACCTACCTGTTGAGCAGTGGCGACGAGGACTGGGTACTCAGGCGGCCGCC
>DMJN01000052.1 GCA_003451715.1 Gammaproteobacteria bacterium
GCTGAATCTTACTATATTAGCGGCCGCAGTCAACCGACGCTGCGGTGTGGCGCCCTGCCGTAGGTGGCGTGGAAAATCGTTGATTTTACGGCGTTTACAGGTATGATAATTAGTCTAAGCGACACGGTTTTGGCTGTCTAAGCTATTGAATCTATTCGGCTGAACCCCCATATGGAAATAAGGCAAAACAATAGTTGGTCGTTATATATATGAAACTTTACTGTTGGAGATCACGATGAACGAAGTCGAACTTAATATTGCCCGGGGCCGGGAATCGGCACTGGAGATTAATAAAGTTATTCGGAATACCTATACGCTATTATCGATGACTTTGTTTTTTAGCGCAGTTTGCGCCGTTACCACCATGCTAATGCAGGTTAGCCAGGGTGTAGGATTTATGCTCTTTATCGGCGGTTTTGTAATGACCTTCGTAGTGAGAGCGTCCGCTAATTCAAGCAAAGGATTGGTGGCTGTATTTATTTTTGCAGGCCTGATGGGTGGAGCATTGGGACCCATTATTTCTGTTTATATGATGGCCTATGGAAATGGATCGGCGATCGTTGCCCAAGCCCTGGGTGGAACCGCGTTAATCTTTTTGTCCTTGTCAGGTTATGCCCTTACAACACGCAAGAACTTTAATTACCTCGGCGGTTTCCTCTTTACAGGCATGATTGTGGCGATTGTGGCAATTATTGCTAATCTATTCTTGCAGATCCCCGCCTTGAGTTTAGCTATTTCATCCGTGGTTATTTTGCTGATGTCCGGATTCATCCTGTTCGACACCAGCCGATTAATCAACGGTGGTGAACGCAATTACATCATTGCAACAATTGGCCTGTACCTGAGTATATTTAATATATTCATCCATCTACTACATTTACTCGGAGCACTGACCGGCCGAGATTAATTGCCAATTGAGTTCGATCATATGTTTCTGAAAGCCCCGTTAATTCGGGGCTTTTTGTTGCCTAATTCGTTGAACTGATCTGACTGTGAAATTTTCTATTGTGTTATATGCAGCCCCCTATTCCTCGGAGGCAGCAGCGACAGCACTCAAATTCGCCAAGGCCGTACTGGGCCAGGGGCACACCATCTATCGCTTGTTTTTCTTTAATGACGGTGTTCATGCCGCCAATAGATTCGCCACCGTGGCTCACAATGAAATTAGCCTGCAGCAGCAATGGGATAGCTTCATCGCACAGCATGAAATCGATTCGGTAGTCTGTGTAACTTCGGCATTCAAGCGCGGCGTACTGGATGAGCAAGAGGCAAAACGGCAGCAGTTTGGAGTTGCCAGCATGTATGGGAGTTCAGAGATAGCTGGATTAGGCCAGCTAATCGACGCTGCAGTTAATTCAGACCGTGTCGTAAACTTCGGTTAGCCTCATGATAAACGACAGTCATCGCAAGACCATTACCTTCATCTCCAGAACGCCTCCCTACGGGAGCGACCGCGCACAGTTATGCCTCGATACCGCCCTTGCTGCCGCTGTGTTCGATCAGGAGATCAACTATGTATTCCATTCCGATGGCGTACTGCAGTTGCTGAACAAGCAGAATGCCGACGCTATAGATTGTAAAACACTGGGAAATATCGCAGAAACCCTACAGCTCTATGGCATCAAAAACGCCTTTGTGGATCAGGGCTCACTGCAACAAAGAGATATTCAAGAAGGTGACCTGGCCACAGGCGTCCAATCCATTGACGTTGAAGGGCTGACCGAAATCATCGACAAATCTCACACCGTGTTTAACCTATGACGAGTCTCCACACCATCAGTAAGGCGCCTTCATCCAGATTGTTTGAAAGTTGCCTGCCCGCTCTCAAACAGGGGGACGGCGTTTTGTTTATCGAAGACGGCGTGTATTACTGCCTTACAGATGCTTCGCTTGCAGTTTCAAACCCGGGTTTGGAGGTTTTTAGTCTGCAGGAAGATCTTGTTGCCAGGGGCTTGAAGGACCGCAAAATCGATCAAGCCGATGTCATCGACTATAATGGTTTTGTCGAATTGTGCTGCCGGTACGACAAAGTTATCAGCTGGTTTTAAAAACCTACTCCTGAAACCAGGCCAACTTCTGTCGTAGCTTCACAACTTTTCCGACGATGATAATAGTTGGCGCCTGGGGCTGTTCTTGTTTTGCCACCGCTGGCATGGTCTGAAGTGTCGCGGTGTGTGCTTTTTGAGTCGCCGTCGTGCCTTGCTGAATTATTGCAACTGGCATCTGCGAATCCATTCCGTGTTCCATAAGTTTTTCACAGATAGTATCCAGGCCCAACAGACCCATATAAAAAGCCAGCGTTTCCTGCTCCCTGACCAGGGACGGCCAATCCAGGTCCAGCGAACCCTCTTTCAAATGCCCGGTAAGAAAGCGCACGGATTGCGCGTAGTCTCTGTGAGTCAGCGGTATCCCAGCGTAAGAGGCACAACCCGATGCCGCTGTGACTCCTGGAACGATTTGGAAAGGTGTGTTCTCTCTGGCAAGAGTCTCCAATTCTTCACCCCCTCTCCCGAAGATAAATGGATCCCCCCTTTTAGCCGCAACACCTTGTTCCCTTCCTGCACCAGTCGCACTAATATCTGATTGATGGTTTCCTGCTCTATGCTATGCTCAGCGCAGGCCTTGCCAACATGAATTTTTTTAGAATCGGGGCGCAGACGCGCCATGATTCCCCTCGATACTAATCGATCATAAAGTACTACGTCGGCCTTGCGCATTAACCGAAGCGCACGCAGTGTCAACAAATCTGGATCGCCGGGACCTGCACCAACCAGGTAGACCTCGCCTGTTTTGGAATTTTCATTTTGCAATTCCAATCTACCTGCAATGCGTTCGATAGCCTGCTCACTATCTCCCCCATAGACCAGTTCCGGGATTTCACCCTCCAGGAGTTCTTCCCAGAAGCGGATGCGGGCGCCGAAATCGCTGAACCTGTCTTTAACCCTGGCTCTGAAGGAACCGAGAATGCGCGCAAATTCACCCATTCTTTCCGGAAGCATGGTCTCATTCAGCTCTTTTATCTTACGGGTTAGAACCGGTGAAGTAGCACTGCTGGATATCGCCACGACTAGCGGAGATCGATCTACAATCGAGGGCATAATAAATGAGCAGAGCTCTGGCTGATCCATCACGTTTACCGGGATATCGAGTTCCCGGGCAGTGTCACTAATCCGTTGGTTTACTGAGCGGTCATCGGTTGCAGCGACAACCAGGGCGGCTCCTTCAATGCACGTGGGCTGAAAGTCTTGTTCTGAGATTGTAGTGTTCTGGCGGCGGCTCAGTTCAGTCAGTGGCTCTAAGATCGAGCTGGCGACAATATGGACCTCAGCGCCGGCTCTGCCCAGCAATTCCGCCTTGCGGCAGGCGACGTCACCTCCTCCAACTACGACACATTTCCTGTCCCTGATATTCAGGAAAATGGGCAGCAGTTCCATTACTCGAGATACTCACGCCCATTCATGTAGGGAACCAGCACCTCCGGTATTCGGACTCGACCCGATTGCTCCTGGTTGTTCTCAATAATTGCTACCAGCGTGCGCCCTACCGCCAAGCCGGATCCATTAATAGTATGCACCAGTTCCGGCTTTCCCGTTTCAGGGTTGCGCCAGCGCGCCTGCATGCGTCTGGCCTGAAAATCTGTATAACAGCTGCAGGATGAGATCTCCCGATAACACCCTTGTGAGGGCAACCAGACTTCCAGGTCGTAGGTCTTGTTTGAGGCGAAACCCAGGTCACCACCGCACAACAGAACCTTACGATAGGGTAGCTGAAGTGATTGCATTATTTTCTCGGCATGACCCGTGAGTTCTTCCAGGGCATCCATCGAGCTAGCTGGCGAAACAATCTGCACCAGTTCGACTTTTTCAAACTGGTGTTGGCGAATCATGCCCCGAGTATCTTTTCCATAGCTACCAGCCTCAGATCGGAAACAGGGAGTATGGCAGGCATACTTCAAAGGTAACTTTTCCGCTTCGAGAATTTCATCGCGCACCAGGTTTGTGACTGGCACCTCAGCCGTTGGCACAAGATAGAACGCATTTTCATGCTCCAGCTTGAATAAATCTTCCTCAAATTTTGGTAGTTGGCCCGTACCAGTCAGCGAGTCGGCATTGACGATATAGGGGACATTGACTTCGGTATAGCCGTGCTCCCGCGTGTGAGTATCCAGCATGAACTGGATCAGTGCCCGGTGCAGTTGCGCAGTCGCGCCCTGCATGACGACGAAGCGTGCTCCGGTTAATTTGCTGGCGGCTGTAAAGTCGAGCCCCTGCTGTAGTGCCTCTCCTACTGCCGTGTGATCCTTGATCTCAAAATCGAATTGAGTCGGCTCACCCCAGCTTTCGATGAACTGATTGGCAGTCTCATCATCACCTTCCGGCACGGACTCATGGGGCGTATTCGGCACGCCCATCAGGTATTCATTGAGTTCGTCCTGCAGTCGTCCGAGCTTGATTTTCTTGTCTTCCAGCTCAAGCTTGATGCTCTCCATGCTGGCCAGTATTTCTGAAATATCTTCACCGGCAGCCTTGGCTTGTCCGATTGCTTTTGAGCGGGAATTTCGCTCGTTCTGCAAGGCCTCTGTCTGTAGCTGCAGCTCTTTACGTTCGCCGTCCAGTTCCACCAGGCGCATTACATCCAATTCAAATTTCTTCTTGAGCAGTTGCGTCGCCAAGAGCTCGGGTTCAGATCGAATCCTTTTCGGGTCTAGCATGTTCAGGTTCCTGGGATTTATTCAGAGCAGTATGCGAGAGACTTGCATGCCTGCGAAGGCAGCGAAGAGGCAGACTACAACACTGCTGAGTATATAAAAAAGAGCGGTATTGTAGTGGCCCTGCTGGAACAACAAAAGTGCATCGAGTGAGAAAGTTGAAAATGTCGTCATGGCGCCGAGGAATCCGATGACCAGCACGGGGCGCCATTGCTCCGCCAGTGCCATTTTCTCGGCAAATAAGATAAACAGCATCCCTATCAGGAAACTTCCCAGCAGGTTCACGGCGAAGGTGCCCATCGGGAAACTGCCGCCGTTGAATCGCTCCACTGCACTGCTCAGCCAGTAGCGGGAAACTGCTCCCAGGGCGCCTCCGAACGCAATAGCCAGATAGGTACTCAGCATGTGTACCGACCGCGATACTGCGGTGACCCTGTTTCACTGCCCATAGTTGTTCTCGATAATTTCGATGCCTGCCGGAGGATTAAATTCGAACATGCTATCGGCCACCGGCTCATTGCGCTGGATTGTATTGAATCGCCACACCGTCTGCTGGCCATTGACGTTATCGAGATGAATAAGATCCAGCTCCGAGCTGTAGAAGTTAATCGATATCTGTTCGTAGACACTGTCGCTCGCCAATGGTGTCAAGACAAATTCCCTGGATTCGCTATCACGTGGGGCCTGCAGTACGATCTGATATTCCTCGGCCAGGTTGTCGGTCTGGCCATTCAACAGCTGTGCTGCCAATTCTGAGCGGCTGGTATCCCAATCCTCGATTACCACCTGCTCGAGATCTGGTTGGTAGTTCCATAGTGTCACGCCATTCGTCACCACCAGTTCCGGAAATGGGTTTAGTGTTTCCCAGTAGAATCCATCAGGCTTCTTCAGGTGCATCTGAATATCACTCTCTTCCAGGATGCCGCCGTCGGATTCGATGATGAGTTGCACCACTGTCGCGGAGAGCGTTTCAATACCCTGCAACAGCGAATCGAGCTCGTCGATTGCTGTCTGTTGGGCATGAGTTGTGTCAATGCAGGCACAGGCCAATAGTGCTGCTGTGATTCGTTGCATAAGCTTCAGAGGGCCCTACACGTTAATAAACAGGGGAACTAATCGCGAGGCGGCGGAGGTGCG
>DMJN01000252.1 GCA_003451715.1 Gammaproteobacteria bacterium
CCGTAGTTGTGTGAATTCAGGTCCTGTAGAGACCAGCCATTGTCCTCCACCCACCCCATGGAAGAGTCGAATGCCTGCATGTTCGACTCCGCCACCTGCTCCCACATGCCGTGTTGCAGGTAGTAATGGGAAGGGATATGTAGCGCCTCGGCGGCATCGGTATCGATTTGCAGTAGGTTATTGACCGCAAGAATCCCGATATCTGTGTTCTCCGGATCGTCGGTGCTCTGAATCAGATAGCGGTTAGCCCCTGGATGCCTGGGATTCGCACTCAGCACTTCCATGGAGAGACCTGCCATGAGAGAGCGTTTCTGTTCCCGGGTCATGCCGAAGGGAATGACGCGCATCAACGACAGGGCATACCAGGCCCTGGCCTCTACGTCGTTGCTATAGGTTTTTGCCAGTTGCTGCATGGCCTCCGAGTAGGCCAGTTCCCGTTCGGCCTGAGTACCGACACCGAATAATTTTTCAATTGCCCCCAGATAGGCTTTTTCCCTGGCGGTGGGTGCCTTGGCGGCCCGGGCTGCGGGTGTTGGCCCCAGCCGGTTCAACACGGCACGCGCTTCTTCCAACCTGTGAATGCTCCAGATAGTGCGATGGTTGTTCAGCGCCTCACCCCAATAGGCCATAGCAAAATCAGGTGAGATTTGCTGGGCCCGCTGGAAGTCCCGTTCGGCGTCTTCAAACATGTGCAGGTGCATGTTTGTCACACCATCCAGGAAGTGCTGCTGTGCCTCTGAGGATTCCGAAGTTAGAAATACCACGTTCCAGTTCTGGTGAGTCTGGCCAGAGAGTTGTACGCTGGTTATGAGAATGGCAAGCGATAACAGAATCTTACTGAAGTGTGACATGACAGACCCCATTTGTTATTCGAATCCCGATAATATGACATCTTCAGGCACTTGGCGCCCTTTTTTAATCCAGGATCCCTGTATACACCGGTAGAATTGCCGTGACCTGTCAAGATTACTGCGGCTGATGGTGAATACCTGCCGTGACTGGGAAGAGAGTGATGAACAGGTCACTTTTGAGCTACAATCGGTAGCGCCTGACAAGGCCGTGTTTGGCAGACTAAGCTACGAGCCGATTGAAGGCGATCAAAGAAGATTTATTTGCGGCCGTAACAGTCGGATGGATCGATTAGCAACGAAGTCTTTAATCTGCGACGCGGGCCAGTGAATTAATCTTGATAAGAGTTACAAGGAGTACTACTTGAGCGAAGAACGCATAAAGGAACTCATCGGTGAGCTGGAAAAAACTGAGGCTATGGGAGAAGACACCCTCGACGTGGTGCGGCAATTGGAATCCGATGTGCATGATTTCGTGAATCCAGAGCTAGAGACTGCAGAGAATACCATTCTGGATGATGCCATCGCGTTGGAAGCGAGCTTTGCGGCAACTCATCCGGTCGCCGAAAAAATAGTCCGCGAACTGATCAATAACCTCAGCCGAATTGGTATATAAGAATCCTGGACTTATTCAGCGGGTCACTTGTCATTACCGGTTTACCTCATGCAGCTCGATGGGGATTGACCCTTCCCTGCTTCCCGCCAGCATTGCCATAAGAGTGTCTCCCCAGGTGTATTTGGCCTGCATCAGTTCATTTATTCGCATACTTTTATCCAGCCTCTGCACAGCGGTATAGGTCGCCGACTGGCCGTTACGGGTAATCCTGAATTCGCCGTTAGCCAGAATTCGGTCAAGCCAGCTGGAGCCGTCGGCACCGACACGCAGATAGGCAAATCCGGCATCATCCACAACCCACAGGCGGGTGGTGATCGGCCCATCTACCTCATCTACTGTAAGTAACTCCACCACCTCCACTCTTTCTGAAGCGATGTACTGTAATCCGACAACCAGTAAAAGCAGGCCAAAAACTACACCTGCACCCCAATAAAAGTATTTCATGACAGTGCCCCTCTAAATACGGATAAATACTTTAACATTAAACTATTTAATATTAAAAGGTTTAATGCTAAACTTTTGCCATTGAAGCAGCCAAGAATAAGGCAATGGCAAAACGCATCGACACTGCAATAAACGACTCAACTTTTTTTACGCTTTTCAATGAAATCGGCATTATTTCGCAGCTCAGTAATGCCATGTTTGAGCGGAGTCTACCGGACGGGCTTACCAATTCCCAATTTGCTGTACTTAACTGGTTTTTCCGCGTCGACTCGGAAGCCTCGCCGGGACGGCTTGCCGCTGCATTTCAAGTGACCGGCGGTGCTATGACCAATACCCTTAAGAAACTGCAAGCCAAGGGCTTTGTCAAGATAGAACCAGATGCCAGCAGCGGCCGTAAGAAGCGCGTCACTATCACCAGGAAGGGCAAAACCGTCAGAGACCGGGCTATCGCCTCGGCAGCACCGTTACTTAAGGAGTTCGCCGAAGTATTTTCCGTGACCAGGTTAGACAAACAGGTGCGTGAGCTGCAGCGAATCCGGCAATACCTGGATGAATACCGATACAGGCAGGTGGGTGCACATTGACGTTTCGGCGGAAACGTTCCCGCGGGAACGTTTTTTTCGGTGAATCCAGTCTTTATTACTGTCCACCTCGAGTCCAAAATGGCCGCTTGTAGCCAGGACATTAGAAAGACCAGACTGCTCTGCCATCTTCAGAAATATGTAATATCGAATCAGTCCCGAATTGTAATGTCATCTCTTCAGTGTGATCACCATCTAGTTGCATTCTTACTTCAATAATCCTACTCATTGAGTTTGGTATCGAAGTGACTTTCAACTCGAATTCGTTGCCAGTCAGAACGTCATAATCCCCCTCACTGGTTACAGCAAATCCCAATAACTTAAAGAACTCTAAAAGTGCTGCGCGCTCTGAGGATGTAACGGTAACGGTTATTCCGATGACATCTTTAAACAATCGATCAGACTGTGAAATGTCCATAATGGATGCATATCGAGCCAGCACTTCTTTTCGGCTGACACCTCGGGATTGTGGTTGCTCTTCTGGATAGTATTGGAATAGATATTGAGGGTGGTATTCCATTATGCCGATGTCGAATTGGCTATATCCGGGGTAATCCAGATTTTCCGCAGTAAAGAACCAAGGAACTTGTCTGCCCTCAAATTCTCGGGTTATGGGTCGTGAGCTAATTTCTAATTGAGGGAGTTGGCTATCCCTAATATTTTCCAGGCTGCCTCCATTATCTCCACTAAGAATAATGGCGCTCTGCCAAGGGCGTAAACTTTTTGTGAGAAATTCAAAATAGGTGTTTTCTCCGTATATGTAAAACCCCGAATAAGAGGCATCATTTCCGGTGGTTGTTCTGCTTTCCGTTACGGCAAAGGTTCTTTTTAAATACTCGCTATCTTGAATGTCTTGATAGGTGGTTTGGTCTACCACTATAAAAAAGTGATTGAGAAATACGAGTGGTTCATTGCTTGTTGATTGAGCAGAAGCTAAAGCAGCTAAGCCCAGCCATAAAGTGAGTATGTGAGTAATCCAAATCATAAAAATGGCCTATGAAACCCTACCTAACAGTATTCTTGGTTTGCTTCACCATGTGTCAATAGCAGACATTATCTGACTTTGGCGAATCTGGTCAAAAAGAGCGCTTCATGTGTCCTCTCTCGACCATAGCCGGGCCTAATTGTTCAAGCAAAACGTTTCGCAACGGAAGTTATTGCACCGGATGTAACTCCACTGGAATAGCATTTACACCCCCATCGGTTGACCGGAGTAATCCACTGTTCGCCCAGGTGTATTTCTCCTGCATTAGCTCATTAATCCTGACCCGCTTGTCAGGACATTGTACCGCCGTATAACTCGCAGTTTCACCGTTTCTAGTTAATGTAAACTCTCGGCCTTCGGCCACATAACCTAGCCATTCCTTGGTTCCGCTGGCGGAACGCAGGTATTGATAACCTTCGTCATCCACAACCCAGAGCCGGGTCGTCACCATCTTCCCATCTTGGTTAGAAGCGTGGAGTTGCACGACCACTACGCCTTCAGCTCCAATGACAAGGATGGCAATGTTGACAATAAATATTGTCGCAAGAATACCCACTACCCATATGACATATTTCATCGCAATTAACCCACTTTGATAGTGCAATTTTCCGTATGAATATCTTTCTACTTGCGGTACCTACGGGCCCGCTTCCGGCCAACAGCAGACATCTATGCTCTTTCCAGTTTTTACACTAACCCCCGACAATTTTATTTAATCCAACTCGTAAGAAGGTCGGCTATCTATCATAATCATATTCAGAGTCTTCTGCGCTTGCTTCGGTTTGGTCAGGTCCTTCGCTTCTAACATTTCGCATCCATCCTCTGCCATTTGAGCGATAGTCACCGGGTAGAATTTACAGTCGTCGGGGCGATCGAAATAGATAGCACAGGTATATTTATCTTGATTGGGCACGCGCTGTAGCCATGGACACCGCTCCAATTGCTTTTTAGTATAAGGATTTATCCAGATCTTCCCATCGCGGACATATCTGAATAGATCAGGCCTATACATTTCCCACAGTTCTATCTCGCTTGTCGATACTGACAGGCCGTCGCCACCGTACTTCGTGCAACATTTTCCACACTGATTACATTCTTTCAATAGACTTCTGCTTTCGGCCAGGAGCGGTCATCAAAACTACTGTATTTTTACTCTGACCCCATTTATTGTATTGATCTTTGTCCTGCTTCCTGGGCAAGTCGGTCGAATACGTATCCAGCCCCAGATCCACCCGAAAAGCCACCTTCTAAATACGGTATTAGAACGGGTAATTCATCAAAAACTCTAGTAAAGAAACTCATGTATGCTTCAAGCACTTCGTCCGAAAGTGTTCCTGCGGCGTAACTAGAATTAATTAGTCCAGCAAGGTTTATGTATGTGTCCGCAAGACCCTCGGCTCTGATCAGTTCCTCTTCATTGAGCGATTGCGTCGAATCCTTCAGTTTGGCTATAAGTGCAGCAACTTCTGGATTCTCATATCTTGTGCTAGACAGCTCAAAGAAGTGGTTTACCACAGCTTCTCTGGATTCTCTAATTGCAATCGTATTGGATAATCGAAGCTCAGACGCAACAAATAGTAGCGATAGGACAATCGCTAGGATGCCTATGATTTCAACTATCTCTTTCGTGCCAATTTTCATTAGATTCGCGAAATCCTATCTAACCGTTTACTCGTAAAATATTTAGGAACATATCGCTGCTAGTAAAGAGAGCGCGTAGCGCATCTCCCTGATTTTATTGCTATGTTTCGTCGTCTCTATACGAGAACCTATTGAATCACACTAGTTAAAGCTACTTCGTATCGTTTAGTATGACTTCCATTTCTTGTTGAAAATCTAGAGAAAATGTTGAACTCATTGTTGACCAAAGTTCTCTCGTGCCCGGGTTTGACATATTCATTCTCCATCGATTTTGTCTTGGCCTGAATTCTGATTCAGTAAATAGCCCATTTCTGTATTGGTATAAGGAATTCTCCCACTCTCGCCAGATTCCGTGGTACAAAAATATAAAGCTAGTGTACTCGGGAGTTCCTCGTTGAAGTTCCCTATTCTGACCTCTCCCTAAGATATTTGCGATTTCGATGTCTGTCCCAATCCAATCAGTAAACATCATCTGTTTCTCTGTCATGGAATCTCGGGTTTGCGATTGCATCATGCTAGTGTTCTGCCGGATTTCTAATGCAAGAAATACAATGCCGGCTATTACACCAACATTTCCTGCAAGAGTTAGCCATTGATTTACTTTGTCCACGTTCATTGCATCAAATTCTTACTAGCAGCTGTACCCCGTCAGCACCTATGGAACAGATATAGCACGGGTTTAAAGGAGAGTTTTTGTTCATCCTAACGTGAGGAGTTGAGATGAAACAGAAACAAGCAGAACGACCCGCATCGTCAGAACGGATCATTCGTGACATCAAGCGCAAGACGCGTAAGCAATACAGTGCG
>DMJN01000214.1 GCA_003451715.1 Gammaproteobacteria bacterium
ATCTACCGGCTCCGCATTCTGAGGGATGCTGTAGCGGCCGAGTTCTATTTGTCGCCAGCCATCGGTTGCCAGGGGGTCGCCTGCCAGCCGATAGAGTTCTACAGGCGTCGATCTCGCGTAGTCGGGAGGTCCAGGACGCTGGGCTCCCTTATTTGGAGCGGTAATTTCGGGTATGCCATCGCCGTCAAAATCCGCTGCGAAGACGCGGATATAGGAGCCACGACCCTGGGTCATCGGCAGAATCAATCTTGGCCACTCGGCTGTTCTAGCCGTACGGCCGGGATTCTGCAAATAGATCAAATGTGATAGCTCGGCTGCAACAACTATGTCCAAATAACCATCAGTATTGATATCCGCGATGGCGGCATCCTCCGGGGCAGGCGCGTCGGTGCTTTCGGCCAGGGTAATATTGGTCCAGCTATCCGGGTCGTTTGAGCCAAATGCAATCCTTACATGGCCGGCTGGAGGAGGGACAAAGCCCGGGTTGTATTCAGCTGAATCATATTCCGAGTCGGATTCGTGTACGGAGACGATATCCTCGTAGCCGTCTCGATCCAGGTCTGCCATCACCAGGCCATCGCTGCCGCTGAAGGGAACGCCCGACTGAGTCGGATCATCGATAATATGTTCCTTCCAGCTGATATACCGCCCATCGTTTGATGTCGCCCGGGTTGGCGTATCGCCTACCAGCGACTGTGAGTAGGCAGTATTGATTTGAGTCAGACCCAATAATGCAATGAAGCTTAAAATTCGACGCATGATAGAAACTCCAGGCACAAAAGCGGCATTTATAGTAGCAGGCCTTTGTAAACAGCTGAAGCCTGCAAAAACAACGATTTAAGACAGGCTTGAACACGCAGCCATGTATCGACACGGAGGCAGCAAGACGATAGCATTTGGTTTTCCAGAGGGATAAGCACTATGAAATACCTTGTACTAGCATTATTGCTACTAGGCGCAGTCAGTGCCCAAGCTCAGTCTGAGTTACCAGGATTGGATAGTCTCGATTCAGGCTGGAACAGCATTGCGACCGATGGTGTCTGTTCGACTGGTACACCCTATCAATTCTTTGCCAAACCTTCGGCGGATAACAGCAATTTGCTGATTTTTTTCAATGGCGGTGGCGGCTGCTGGTTCGGAGAAGCCTGTGATCTAAATAGCCAGCCAAACATTCATTCGCCGTTCGCCGAAATGGATCAGAACAATCCCACTAATTCCCGGGGCATCTTCAATTTTGAGAGCAGTGCGAACCCGTTCTCTGATTACGCCATGGTGTTTCTACCTTACTGTACGGGTGATGTACATATTGGCGGTGGAACGAGAGTGTATTCCTATACCAACACCGCAGGAACTGAAGTGAGTGTTACTACCTATCATGAAGGTTATGCAAACACGCAGACTATATTGGAATGGGTATTTGAAAATTTCACGACACCTAACACAGTTGTATTGTCTGGTAGCAGTGCTGGAGCGATCGGATCTTCTTTCTATTCAGGCCTGGTTGCCGAGCACTATGCGTCCGTACCTGTTGTGTTGATCGCCGACGCGGCAGGCGGCTACAGTTCTCCTTTTTTACCCAATACACACAATGCTTGGAATACCGCGACCATATTACCCGATTGGGAAGAATATGCCGGGGAAACTAATGACTCTATTACTTTCGAAGATTTTTATATAGCAAGTGCTAACCACAATCCCAATCTGACAATCGCCCAGTACAATGCGGCTGAAGATGCCGTGCAAATTAGCTTTACCCATGTAATGGGAGATGCCCCTGGCAGTTTCAGCCTACCACAAAGGCTGTTGAATAATTATCTAGAGATAGAGAGTGCAGTGGATGAATTCTATAGCTACACTGCAGGCGGTACGGTACACATGATCATGCAAGCACCCATTTTTTATGAGTATCAGGTGGAAGGTATTCGTTTTGTCGATTGGGTGGCAGACTTGTTGAGGGGTCAGGAAGTAAATGATGTGAGCTGCGTAAATGAAGTGCTCGGGTGCGATGCAGCACCGCAAACTAGCATAGATTGAAATAACTATTGAAAATAATAGTAAAGTAGAGTGGAAACACCTTGAGTGAAGTGAATGAAGTAGTAGAAGCTGTACGAGATGCGATGGTAAAAAACCTATCGCAGCTCGTCTTACAGGGCTTGGAAGAGGCTAGGAAGGTCTTGAAGCATCAGTCCAATACTTTCAGCGACAGTGAAAAATTAGCCGAAGCAAGATCAGCCGTTGTTGATAGATTTTCTAGCAATGTTGGTATTAACTTCAACGTGTTAATGGGTGAGACAGACAAAACAGCTAATGCTCTGGATTACGGCAGCCTGAGCCTGGTAGAGGAGGATGATCTCGAGGCAATTATTGCCATGGAAGGAATGATCTCCCACTCCCGAAATTGTGATGTCCAGCAATACCTCGCATTTACTACCCACATTGATACGCTCTTCTATGGTACCCGCATAGACGAGTCTAATAACCCAATGGACCCGGAACAGATTAGTACTGCCTTCAAGGATGCATTGAGGCCGCTTGGTTTGAGCTCGACAGCAGTACTCACGGTGTACCGACATTTTAATAGTCATGTTTTTCACAAGCTGGAATTGGTGCTGGAAAAGGCCAATGCGACCCTCATCGAATATGAAATTTTACCAGATCTTGATATTGCCGCTCGTGATAAAAGCCAATTGGAAAACAAGCGCCGTGTTCCTCGGCCAAATTCTGATCCTCAAGAGCGGGCTTTCGGTCCGGTGGAAGATCAAACTGATGACCAACCAGAGCCAAGCACACGAGAAATGTTCTCCATGATGCAAAACCTGATGCATGGAATGGCGGGTCAAGCAGCTACGGTACAACAGGCCAGCCAGAGTGTAGCCACTGGACAGGGAGTTCAGGCTCCCGGCATGCTGCCGCCTGGTCTACAGCCAGGCATGATGGTCGGTAATCAAAAAGTTGAATTAGTTCCCAATGATCAGTTACTTAACCTGTTAGGCGAGTTACAGACTGGCCGGGCAGGTATCAACACTGATGGCGATGAGCCAGGGGTTAAGCCTGCGGTCAACCTGGGTGATTCCATTGGTAGTTTGCTCCAGCAACGTGGTGATGATAAAACGCTGCAAGTGCTGGATAGCCAGACTTCCGATGTAATTAGCCTGGTTACCATGCTCTTTGACGTCATCTGGAATGATGAGACCGTACCGATAGCGGTGAAGGGACTCATCGGTCGAACCCAGGTAACAGTGCTCAAAATCGCCCTGGATGATGCTGGTTTTTTTGACGCTGAAGAGCATCCAGCTCGAGACTTGTTAAACGAATTAGCCACAGCTGGTTTAAGTTGGACTGAATTCGATAAGCTGGAAGGTGATCCAATGTATTCCAAGATGCATGAGATTGTCGGAAAGCTCACAGCTGAATACAAAGGTGATCTGGCATTGGTATCGGGTCTACTACACGAATTCAGGCTATTCAAACGAAACCAGATGCTCGCTAACAAAGAGATGGAACAAAGGTTGGATGATGCTGATGAGCGTCAGAATCGTCTGGACGAGGTGAGTCGTTACGCGCAGGCCAAGATTTCGGAACGCATACTCGATGACGGTATTCACCCATTTGTAAGGTCATTTCTGGGATCTCAATTTAAGAAGTTTGTGGTGCAAGTAATTCTCAGAGAGGGTCCGGGCGGAATTAGCTGGAAGCCAGTAATGAATACAATAGATGTACTGTTATGGACTGTACAACCTGAAAAACAGGAGAGTGATTTTGAGCGCTTTGCGAAAATAAATCCGCGCCTTCTGGTAAACCTTGGTAAAGCACTCGAGGTCGCTGGAATTGATACGGCGGAAGCCGATGATGCACTGAACGAGTTAGAAAAAATACAGGAACAGTGTTTTAAAGGCTCTTCCACTCCCGATAATGAAGTAACATCCGAAGCGACTGATGAGACTGGGCAAGTGAATGATTCTGAGCCTGTAGAAGTAGTCGAAGATCTGCCAGAAGATAACGAATACGTCATTGAGGTGAGCAAATATCCAATTGGTATCTGGCTTGAATTTCATACAGATAGTGAACATATGATCAGATGCACATTGGCGGCTAAGATAGACACAATCGATAAGTATGTGTTTGTGAATAGCCAGGGAGTAAAAGTTATCGAGAAATCTCGCATGGGACTGGGACTGGCTCGAGAGCTTATGGCAGGCACGGTAAAGGTGATTAGTGAAGGACCATTAGTGGAACGCGCCATGGAAACTGTGATTGGTAATTTGCGTGAAGGTGATTCCTGATGTTGGCTGCTTCGCTTGGTTCAAAATTGGCTGTGGCGATAGTTCACCCTGTGTTGCTGAGCATGAGACTTTTTAAGAATGTTAGTCTGCTGTTAAGTCTGGCACTGGGTCTGTGTGTCGGATTTCCGACAAACATAGCCGCTGATGACAATGGGCTTGCGCTGACTGCCCTGGATCATTATGTACACGCTCCCGATGACAACTATCGCTATAGCGTGCTGCAAGTCGTTCAAGGTGACGGCTATCGTACATTCATACTCGAGATGACATCCCAGCAATGGCTAACTGAGGCGGAGGTAAATCTGCCTCTCTGGGAACACTTCATGGTGATTGTCGTACCCGATGTAGTTGAGAGCGACATAGGATTTTTAACCATAACTGGGGGTAGCAAGGCGAATAGTGCCCCCAACGGTGCTCAAGCGACGGATGTGAAACGGGCATTAGATACCCAGACAGTCGTCAGCACACTCTATATGGTGCCTAATCAACCGCTGGTCTTTGTGAACGACAACGGACTTCAGCGCACAGAAGACGCTATTATCGCCTACACTTGGGATAAATTCTTCAGGACCGGTGATGAGCAATGGCCACTGCGTCTACCCATGACTAAAGCAGCCGTGCGAGCCATGGACACGGTCACCAACCTACTGGCCAGCGAGCAGGGTGGCGGGGTGGATGTGAAGCAGTTCGTGGTAGCAGGTGGCTCGAAGCGTGGCTGGACGACCTGGACTACAGCCATTGTCGATGAGCGGGTGGTTGCCATCATGCCTATCGTCATCGATTTACTCAACGTTGGGGAGTCCTTTAAACATCATTTCTCAGTTTATGGTGCCTACTCGCTGGCGGTTATTGATTACGTGACCAATGGCAATACAAATTGGATAGGCACACCGGAATGGGATGAGCTTATGGATCTGGTAGAACCCTACGAATACAGGGACAGGCTGGAGCTCCCCAAATTTTTATTGAACTCAACAGGAGACGAATTCTTCCTTCCAGACTCGTGGCAATTCTATTGGGATGACCTGGTTGGCGAAAAACATGTTCGCTACGTCCCCAATTCAAACCACAGCATGGACGGTACGGATGT
>DMJN01000202.1 GCA_003451715.1 Gammaproteobacteria bacterium
GCCGACTATCGTAGCTGAATTTGCACGCGCCAACATCCAGCCCCACCAATCCAATACACGTTGCCGTTGGCGTCATCGTCGATGCCGAACAGCGTGTCCTCGTGTCACGCAGGCACGCACACAGTCACCAGGGAAAGCTCTGGGAATTTCCGGGTGGTAAACTGGAGGCTGGCGAATCTATCCAGGCGGGACTCGAACGCGAGTTCAGGGAAGAACTGGGCCTGCAACTTCACCGATATTTTCCCGTAAAGAAAATCCTGTATCAATATCCCGAGAAAACCGTGTTGCTGGATGTGTGGCAGATCGCCGAATACAGCGGCACCGCGGTGGGTCTGGAAGGGCAGGCTGTACAATGGCGGAGCATTGCAGCTCTCGACCAGGCAGATTTTCCACCGGCCGATGTGCCGATAATTCGACTACTAAACTTGCCCCGGGAGATTGCCATCACACCACCGCTGGGCAATGAATCGCAGTTGCCAGGACTGATTGCAGCTTATGTAGCGCAGCGAGTGCAGGTGATCCAGTTCCGGCAACATCAATTGGATCCTGCAAGCTACCGGCAATGGTTTGAATTGGCGAACGACATCTGCACTGGCCACGGGGTGAAGTTGATATTCAACTACGACCCGAAAATATACGCCACTCTGGCAAAACAGGCTGCTTTTCATGCCAGTAGTGTGCGACTCATGGAGTTGAATGCACGCCCTGTAGCCGAAGATTTACTCTTTAGTGCATCCTGCCACAACCAACATGAATTGCTACATGCCGAGAGACTAAACGCAGACTTTGCTTTGCTCTCACCGGTCAAGCCAACCGACAAATACCCGCCGGGCCATTGCCTCGATTGGGCCGGCTTCGAGGAGTTGGCAGGTCAGGTCAGTTTACCGGTTTATGCGTTGGGAGGAATGAGACGCTCTGATATCGACACCGCATGCCAGCACGGAGCCAGGGGCATAGCAGGAATCCGCTGTTTCCTTCCCGGATAGCCGCTTTGGCTTATAAGCAGATAGCAGCTCTTGTTTAGGGAATAAATCCATAATAGCCAGCAAGCTACTGATATAGAAAGATTTAACAGAAATCAAAAAACCCAAATTTCATGCATTTGTGATAAAGTATTTACCCAAAGCGCAGATACAGCACTGTGGATGTATGAAAAGCACTAATTTCACCGCGATACTGGTTTTCTGTGATGCGGTTCACTGAGATTTAGGCTAACTTATTGAAAATATGGGGTTTTAAAGCAGCATTCTGGCGAAGTCTATGAAACGCGCGTACCGATACCGAATCTCTTTACTGCTACTTCTGCTGATCAGTCCCACCGCACCGTTCAGCAGTACGTTTCTGTATGCCGATTTCGCTATTCTCGTGGATTACGCTGACCTTCCAATTGACAATGGCTGCGATAGTAGGTGGTGCACCGGGTTCGCCTCCTGTATCAGGCAATCAACTATTCGATTGTGAGTCTTTCGAGCCACCAGAAATAGCGGGTGTGGCTGAGGGCGTTGCCACCTATTCGGAGACATCGGGAATCCTGGATGTTGCCAGCGTTAACTTGAATAACGAACAGCTCGCGGTACGTCTGGAGTATATCGAGGGTACGGATCCCTGGATATTCGAAACCCTGTCCATGGGGGCTGTTCAATCCGGACCGTCTGAATCCACGATTTCTGCACTAGACGGTGGGCCCATTGTCGAACCCTCCCAGGACTTTATTCCACTATGTCACGGATGGGTGATGATTGGTGACGCGACTCGCAACCGGGTAGTCGAGCGGAATCTAATCAGTGGAGAGACCGGCGAGACCTATAGTTTTAATACGGCTCCGAACCAGTTTACCCTGGATGAGGCGAACGACAGGGTGTTCATGACTGTGCATCCTGAATCTGAGCGACTCTACCAGCTCGATTTGCTCACCGGAGACATCGCACATTTTCCGATCTCCCAAACTCTCACTGGTGACCCGGGATTCTCCCACACCTATCGTTGGGCATTGAGAGATATTTCATTGGGAGAAGATGGCAACGTCTTCGCGATTATGTTCGACAGCGTCGGACACGATCCTGAAAATGGTGTGCCTTACTCCGATTCGAAGCTCTGGTTAGGACTGATGGATAACACGGGCAATTTCCTGTTCGATAGTCTTCCTTTGGAAGAACCTATTCGGGTCGAGTATGACCCGGTTCTCGATCATCTGTTCCTGGCCAATGTCAGCAACCTGGCTACCTTTAATTTCGATCCCCTTACTAACGTACTTAGCTTCGTGCAGGGTACGGACATTCCGGTCGGATCGAATTGTACTGATTTCGATATCTCGCCTGATGGCACACGACTGGCCTACACCTGTCCTGCCGGCAATTACGGAGAGGATGATTTTAGCATCGCCGACATGAATCCAGAAAGTTACTACGATGTTGATGGTGAGTGGTTCCTCAACAGTTCGCCGCTCAGCGCAACCTTCAATGCAGACGGAACCCTGTTAATCGCAACCGATAATAAGCGACTGTATTTCTTCGACGTAGTGACTCACCTGATTCTCGAAGATTTCGAACTCGGTCTGCTGGAAGGTGAGAATATCAGCAAGATCCGACTGTCACGGGATGGCGAATTACTCTATGTCTTCCTGGGTAATGAAATTCACGATGAGAGCAGCAAGTTTTACTGGATGTCGATGCCCGATATCACCGGAACGCCGTTGTAACAACCCTGTTACTGTATCGGCTCCAGACCTTCATCATCGGATGGAAAGACAGGATCTCCCGGAATACTGTGCTTTTCGGTAGCCCATTCCCCGAAGTCGATCAATTTACAGCGTTTGCTGCAGAATGGCCGGTACTCGTTTTCTTCTGTCCAGGCCATGGATTTCTGACAGCTTGGGCAGCTAACGGTTTTCTTAGCCTGACTCATTAGCCAATTCCAGGTATTTATTGTGCAGTGTCGCCACCGCAGAGTTTAATCGCCCCAGTGACTGTTCATTATCCAGTACGTCATCGGCATGTTGCAGTCTGGTTTGTCGACTGATCTGGGAATCGATTATCGCCCTGATGGTTGACTCGTCGCCACCGTCTCGAGCCAGGGTTCTTGCTAATTGATTCGATTCGCTCACATCCACTACCAACACACGATCCACCAGTTTTTTCTGATCAGTCTCCAGCAGCAACGGCGAAACTAACAGGCAATACAGCGATTTACAATTGGCAATTCTTGATTGCATGCACTGGCCAATCAGTGGGTGGAGCAGTCCTTCCAACCAGTCTTTTTCTTGCGGCTGGGAAAAAACAATGTGACGAAGTTGGCTCCTGTCCAGGTTGCCCGTCTGCAGCAGAATTGAGCTTCCAAAATGTTGCGCGATTGAGTCCAGAGCAGCAGATCCTGGCTCCACAACATCCCGTGCGATAAGGTCGGCATCCACCAGGCAGACACCCAGTGCCTGGAAATACTCCG
>DMJN01000186.1 GCA_003451715.1 Gammaproteobacteria bacterium
TCCATTTGTTTGACGACGGACAAGTCTGCAGGTTGATGAAAGGATTGACTTGAATTGCTGACATGGATTCAAGATCATATACCCCTTCATACCCAATCCAGCAGCAAGTAGAACAATGGATTCAATCAACTCATCAAGGCGCCACTTCCTGACTCACTGCAGCTCTGCGTTACTGGCAGGCGTTGCCATTAGTCCATTGGCGGCAGTATTTGCCCAGACATCGCAAAGCGATCGCGCAATTACTATTACCGGCATGGAAGTTCTTGCTGTCGATGTCACCGAGCGCACCAACTGGATCTTCATCAGACTCACCGCCAGCAATGGAGTGACCGGGCTAGGAGAAGCATCACTGGGGCGCCGTAGTGAACTGAATGAGCTCAATGAATTTTTCCGCATGGTAGACGGCGAATCGGCTTTCGACATCAATCAGTATCGAAGCAGAGCATGGCCTCGTGCCTCTTCCGGCAACCGTGTATTAGCTACAGCATTCAGCTCCATAGAACAGGCATTATGGGATATTGTGGGTAAGACCTTGCAGGTGCCGCTATACCAGCTATTCGGTGGAATGTTGCGAGATACATTACCGGTGTATGCCAATATCAACCGAGCCACATCCGATCGCACTCCAGCAGGCTTCGCTGAGAATGCACAGCTGGCAGTTGCCGATGGTTTTCGAGCACTTAAAGCCGCCCCCTTCGATGGCTTCCCTGCCCTGACGACATCGGCGCGCGAAATCGCCGCGGCGCGGCAATTGGGTGTGGATTGTGTGTTCGCCATGCGTGACGCCGTTGGCGACAATATCGCCATCAAGATCGATGCCCATAGCTTTTTCGATGTCGACTTGTCTATCGACATCGCCAGAGAACTGCAAGCGGCAAACCTGTCCTGGTACGAGGAACCGGTTGCGCCAACCCAGACGGAAAACACCCGGCTTATTCATGACGCCATTACCCAGACCATGGCAGGAGGCGAGTTCCTGTTTGGCGTCGATGGTTTCGCGCCACTGTGCCAGAACCGCGCCGTGGATATCATCATGCCCGATGTTAAGCACTGTGGCGGTTTGCTGGAAGCCTTGCGCATCTCTACCCTAGCTGAAGCGAGCAGCATGTTGGTGTCCCCCCATAATCCCAGCGGTCCGGTCTCGACTGCAGCATCGGTTGCGTTGTGTGCCGTACTGCCTAACTTCGATATTCTGGAATTTCAGTGGGGAGAACAGCCATGGAGAAGCATCCTGGTAAACCCCCCTGAGTTATTCGAAGAGGGTTCGATTCGTGTGAGTGAGCTGCCAGGAATAGGTATTAGCCTCGACGCTGAAGTCTTAATGGAACACCGTGTGTAATGGCTGACTTAAGTTCGAGTGAATTTCACATTGCAGAAACATCGGACTGCCTGGTGTTCACGATTACGCGACCGAAGCGGCTGAATGCCATCACCGTGTCGGTTCTCAATGGGCTGGAGCAGTGTATTACTCAGCTGGAGAATTCCTCGGACAATCGAGGGCTCATCGTGGTCGCCGAAGGTGAGCGAGCCTTCTGCGCCGGTACCGATCTATTCGAACGGGACAAACTTAACGAACAACAACGTGCTGCCAAGTCAGATCGTGCCAGGAATTTGCTGGTCAGGCTTTACCGAGCCCCGTTTATCAGTATCGCTGCTCTCAATGGTCTGGCATTTGGCGGTGGATTGGAACTGGCGATGGCCTGTACCTTTCGCATTGCAGCAGCTCATGTCGAGTGCTCCTTACCGGAAGTAAAGATAGGATTGATTCCGGCCTACGCCGGTACTCAACTCCTACCGGCACTGGTCGGGCAATCGCGGGCGCTGGATATGATGCTGACCGGTCGGCCAGTCGCCTGTGACGAAGCCCTGGCGATGGGCCTGGTTAACCGCGTCGCCAACGGTGATGCACCACTTCTCCATCAGGCCCAGCAATTCCTTACTTCGATTACAGGTCACAGCAAGATTGCCATCAATGCCATTCGTGAGTGTACCAGCGTCGCAACCAGCCAGCTCAGTGAGCATGGGCTGGCGGTGGAAAAAGATTGGGTAGTCAGGGTAGCTAAGAGTGACGATGCGAAGGAAGGAGTAGCCGCGTTTCGTGAAAAGCGCCCACCGATTTTTAAACACCGCTGAATATCAGCTAGTGATATCCATTTTAAAACAATCCAAATTCACCCCTGTCAGAGCTAATGGTGCTGCGTGGCGCTTCATTTGATGATGGCCCCCGCTATCAGCGTTCAGCCAATCGGGTAAGGCCGACACCAGATCTGGGCGTCTGGGTATTTGGTATTCGACTGGCCCATGATATGTAATCTGTGTAAAACTAGGGGAATTGATCGAGAAGCTGGAGATAAAAATGCCTAAGCAACGCATACCAGCAGTAGTGGGCGTCCTGATGACGCTGGCAGTCACAGTCAGTACTGCTTACTCGCAATCGATAGACCAGAACCTGGACAGTTATCTGCTTGAGAAGACGGCATGGGGCCATCCCAACCTGCAGGGTGTGTGGGATCGTCGTACCATAACACCGTTAGAACGTCCCGAACGTTTTGCTGCAAGACCCTTTCTGACACCGGAAGAGATTCGGGCCTACGAAAGACAGAGTGCAGCCAGACCTGACGGCAGGCCACTGGATTCCGGTCGAGGAGGCATCTCGGTTCACGATCCCGGCGACCTGGACTATGGCTCAACAGTCATCGCCGGCGGACAGACTTCTCTGGTGGTCGATCCTGCCAATGGACGCATTCCAGCTTTCACTCAGGCGGCACGAGATCGCGCAGCCGCAGCAACTAAAGCTCGCGAAGGTCGCGGACCTGCGGACAGTTGGGTCGATCGCAGCCTGGGTGAGCGCTGTATCACCTGGGGTGTGCCCCAGGGATTGCTGCCACAAGCCTACAACAACAATATCAAAATCATCCAGACTCCCAATGAGGTGATGATCTACACAGAGATGGTTCATGATGTGCGTATCATTCCTATTGACGGACGACCCCATCTGCCGGAGAACATTGCCCAATGGCATGGCGATCCACGCGGTCGTTGGGAGGGCAATACGCTGGTTGTCGAATCAACCAACTTTTCCCCCAAGTCCAATTTCAGACGGTCCAATGTGAACCTGCACCTGCAAGAACGTTTCACTCGTACTGAAGACGATATGCTGCAATATGAATTCACGGTAAGCGATGACACCACGTGGGAGCGCCCCTGGAGCGTTTCCTTCCCGATGGTTCGCGGCGATCAACCCATCTATGAATTTGCCTGCCATGAAGGAAACTACGGCTTACGGAATATTCTCACCATAGCGCGCAATCTGGAGAAACAGGCGGCAGGGCAGTAAA
>DMJN01000081.1 GCA_003451715.1 Gammaproteobacteria bacterium
TCTTGTTTCTTGTTTCTTGTTTCTAAATCGTACATCGATAGTACTGTTCTCGCGAAATGAATCCCATCAGTAAATCCTCAATCTGCGGTATGGATTCGGATTCACTCTGCTTGAGCCACATTAAGCCTTCCCTGGCTTGCGTTGGTCGAGCGAACAGCGCCTCATCCGGATACAGTTTCACAATATTCTTCATGAAATCCGACGGCATCCGAAACTCTCCTATACTGACTGAATGAATGGCAGCAATGTTCAGCGCAGCGAATACTTCTTCGAACAGGCGCTGGTAGTGATCAACCATCGCCAGGTCCGCAATCAGCGGTTCGAATCGAAGTGCAACCGGCCAGCCGGCTTGCTGCAACTTCTGCAGCGCCTCTATTCTTTTACCGATCGCCGGCACCTTGTGCTCCCACTGGTGATACGCCTCATGGGAAGTAAAACTCATGGCGACAACACAGTTTGCAAGCGGCGGAGCCTCCAGCAGACTACGAATTTGAGTGCTCTTGGTGCGAAGTTCCAGAATCCCCCGAGGATTTTCAGCAAACGTGGGCAGAAAAAATTTGCAAAAGTCGCTAACCGGTTCCAGTGCCAGGCTGTCACAGTCATAGCCGCTGTAGAAGGTAGACGCCCCTGGACAGCCCTGCATGGTCTCCCTAAGAGCCGCTTCAAAATCTTCATAGTTTACAAATAATACGTAGTTTGCCGAACGATACATGCCCTGCAGGAAACAATATCGACAGTCATAAACACAATTGAGCATGTGAGAAAAGTAGAAGGTCTTACCACCCTTGAATCCATAGCCTTCCGGTGCAGGCAGCACCATCTTGCCGTACTTCTTTGCCAGAATCAGGGCAGGTGCCCGTTTCTGCAGTCTGAAATTTTGCGAATTGCGATTGAAAATCTCGCCATAACGTCCACAACTGACATGGGGAATATCCGGAAATCGCTCAAGAATCTGCTTAACCCGGGGGTAGTCACTTACTTCTTCTTCTATATAAATAGCCGAGAACACCGAATCATTCACCTGTTTGTTCAGCAAAGTGTTTCCAGACGAGACTCCATGGCATCCAGAAGATGCCTGCCAGATGAAGGCATGGAGTTGGAAAATTCCGCTAACAGGTCTTCCATATCCAGGGCGCGAAACCGCTGACAGAGCCTTTTCAATTGCAGATGTTGTGTCACGCTCAGGTGGAAGCTGTCGCTTAAGTGTCCGTATTCAGTAGGCAGCTGGTGAGCATCATTATGCTCGGCGGACAATGCCTGCAGCTCTACAATAAACTGTGATACCTGACCCATATGGCTGGAAACAAACTCGGAAATAGTGCCAAGATCGATTTCATTAGCAGGATTAGCAGGATTGTCCGAAATCAATTTATAAACCTGGATCAGGTCGAGACCCGCAATCATGGAGGCGGCCGACCAGAAGCCAAAGGCTTCCATTTCGTAGGCAAGGTCTTCGGGATAGTTTACTTCGGGCTCCCCTACAGTAAGAACGGGGGAACTGGCTCGGGTGCCAAGCAGCATCGATGGGTATACAGTTCTACCCGATTGTTGATCGGTGATCCTGTTGGCGACCAGGCCACTGCCAATGGCGGCAGTCTTGTGCCCGGCTATTCCAAAATTCAACCACCCTGCCACCGATTCAGTTTCCCTGGACTGATACTCACCAAGCTCAGCGGTTGCCAGCCCGGCAGCCTGCGCCCCCATGCCGCAAATAACCAGACTAATTCCAGTGTCATTTTTGTAAATAGTTAGCGAAACCGGACTGTCGTCCGGCCTTAACTCGAAGTAGTCGATCAGTGGCTGTGCTTCCAGCCGATGAGCGACCACGATATTTACCCGACCCGATAATTCATTCATCTCTCCGTTCTCTCTGTTCACGCTGTTCTACGGATTCAACATCGCTGTATTTATTAATCAGCGCCTGGTAGTGCTCCGCCGTTTCTGTATTGTTACGTTTAAGCGCCCCTTGCACCAGAATTTCACTCTTGCTAATCAATGTTCTGCACGTCGCCTGGTATTGTCCGGGAGAAAGCTTAGCTGAGCCCAGCAAGTTATCCAGCGCCTTGACCCGAAACCGGTCCATTCCCCAATACAGCCCAGACAATTGATCCTCATGTCCGCCGTATTTTTTAAGCAGCGCCTGATCGAGGTAGAGTACGGGATAACGACTGCAGATCTTCAACCAGAGGTCATAATCTTCACAGGCTGGAAAACTTTCATCGAAACCACCCATTTCCTCAAACAGGGCGCGGGTAATCACAGCGGCGGAGGGTGAAATCACACACCGTGGTAAACACTGCTCAAATATTTCACCGCCACTCTTCTGGTGCTTATTCATTGGATTCACCCGCTTGCCGTTACGAATCCAGATTTCATCGCAGTGCACCAAACCACAGTCCGGGTTGAGTGCTGCCCCTTCTAGCTGACGCTCAAGTTTATTGGGTAACCACTCGTCATCAGAATCCAGAAAGGCTAGCCAATGGCTTTGAGTTGCCTGTACTCCCAAGTTTCGCGCCGCACTCACTCCAGCGTTGGGCTGGTAAATATAACGAACCTGGGGGAAATGCTGCTGGATAAAGATTCCGCTGCCATCATCGGAGCCATCGTCAACAACACAAACTTCATCTGGTTGCAGAGTTTGCCCGTAGACCGACTGCAATGCCCTGCCTAGCGTATGACAGCGATTGTAAATGGGAATGATTACGGCAATGGAATCAGGCATTAGTAAACTATTTGGAATTTTCAATCGACTCAATCGAAAATGGGAACCGAAGTTCCCATCTTGAAA
>DMJN01000076.1 GCA_003451715.1 Gammaproteobacteria bacterium
TCCATATGCTTTGACGACGTACACCGAGGCGACGCATTATATATTCTCGGACAGTTGGATGCGGCCATGCAGGACTATGACAAGGCAATTCAGATCAAGCCTGACTACGCAGAGGCGCAATACAATCGCCATGCTCTTTTGTTGAATCCTGATGACCTAATGCCGGCCATCAAGTGTATGGAAAAAACTATTGATATTGACCCGCTCAATATGCGTTACAGATTTGTATTAGGAATGTTATGGGGTTACTCAGGCGACACCCGGGAAGCGACGACCCATTTTGATATGGTTGAAAGTGGAGAAAGTTTATATCGAGCAAGACTGGATGCCTGGCGTTACATCAAATCTGTAAATAAGAAAGTGCCTACAATTATTGGAAGCAATATCCATGCTTTTAAACTCGGTATCGAAGCTGCCGTTGTTGACGGACTGGTTTTGGAGTTTGGTGTCAGATTTGGAACTTCAATCCGTCAAATTAGTACATTAGTTGACCGGGACGTGCACGGCTTTGATAGTTTTCAAGGGCTTCCAGAATCATGGCATAATGAACCTAAAGGCTCTTACAGCACGAAGGGCGTCATTCCATCTGTTCCTCAAAATGTAACCCTTCACGATGGTTGGTTTGAAGAGACACTTCCTGAATTTGTACAGCAACACCCGGAACCAGTTCGCTTCATGAACATTGATTGTGATATCTACAGCGCAACTAAAACAGTCCTGGAAGTTTTTGCCAAACAAATTATCCCCGGAACGGTGATAGTATTTGATGAATACATTGGGAATGAGCATTGGCGCGAAGATGAGTTTAAGGCCTTTCAGGAAGCGGTCCTCAAATATGGCTGGAAATATGAATATCTCTGCTTCAGTTTTGTAACCAAACAAGTGGTTGTCCGTATAAATTGAGGCTTCTTTCAAGCCGCTTACTAAAATAGAAAAAGTTAGAATTTTTTTCCAAATTAGCTTTTAAGTATGGGGTTGGCAACTGTAATTATTAAGGCAGGGCAAATACCCCCCACTTGTTCTATTTGGTTCCATCTCGGACTATTACATACTATTCTGGACGAACGATTAGGTACATTTGAGAGTTACTATGAAGCTCATTACCTCTACAGCCCTCCTCTTTCTTCTGGTTATTGGATTCTCAGGAGGTGCTAGTGGGCAGGGTTTTGAAGAAACCAAGCGACTTGCGGAACAAGGAATTGCAGGCGCCCAGTTCAATCTGGGACTTATATACCGCACCGGAGATGGTGTTCCCGTGAATGATACTGAAGCAGCTAGGTGGTGGCGATTAGCAGCTGAACAAGGAGTTGCAGCAGCCCAGTTCAATCTAGGAGTTATGTATGACTACGGAAGAGGTGTTCCGCAAAACAATATTAGAGCTTATGTTTGGTGGTCAGTCGCTGCAGCACAAGGACATGAAGACGCAAGGACAAATAGAGACATAATTTCCGAAAGACTAACCCCTGAACAACTCGCACGAGGTCAAGACATGGCTACAAGATGTTTTGAATCTGATTATCAGGATTGTGAGTGAAACAACTACTAACAAATATAAAGAGAGGCTACATGTATAAGGAAACTAAGATTCTAAATCATTGCTTTGTAATAATATTTTCTATCTCGCTGATCGCGCACCTTCCGACTATTGAGGCCGCACAAGGAAATGGTCCTAATAATGTTTGTAACTGTAAAGGTTACTCAGGTGTTGGAGGGCCTTGTTACGATGGAGTTGGCGGGCCAGCCTATGCTGGGGTTGGCGGTCCAGCCTATGCTGGAGTTGGAGGGCCGTGCTATTCAGGCGTTGGTGGTCCTAGATATGACGGAATAGGTGGCCCTGAATATAAAGGAATTGGAGGTCCGAGATATGATGGAGTTGGCGGGCCGGCCTATGACGGTGTTGGTGGGCCAGCATATGATGGTATTGGCGGTGCATGTTATGCAGGTGTAGGTGGCCCTTGTTATTCTGGGATTGGCGGTACTGGGAAATCATGTCCGGCTATTTGTAAATAGCGATAAGGAGCTTCCCCAGTTAAAGTTATGTTTCAGGATTTGACTCAATGAAACCCCTCCTCAACACAACCCTCCTCTTTCTTCTGGTTATTGGGTATTCAGGGAGTATGAGCGGGCAAGGTGTGTCGGATGTTGAAGAAACCAATCGACCATGGCTTTATTTGCTACCGAGACGACTCCACGTCCAGGGCTGCATCGTTAATAAACGCCAGTCCGGCTAGACTTGCAATTGGATACCCGTATCGTATCCATTTGCGCACAATATTAATCACTGCATGTTCAGCAGCATTTAGCCGGGCACTGACTTTGCTGTAGAGCTTTTCAAGCATGCGTGATGAGATTATCGATCTGGCTCGGTGGTGAGGCCCCATTTTTTGGAACTTGTAGGCTTTTGCGGCTTGGGGAAAGACTGGTGGCGATATAAAATTTGTTTAAGTGGGATTTTTGTTGATTTGAATGAGTTAACTTGTCAGTAACCTACTAGATGCTATGTCGCGTGAATTGAAATGCAATTGCTACCAGACTGTCTATTTCCCATAATCAAAATCAATTATGGCAGGGATATTTTGACTAAAGTAAGCAAAACTGAAATGGAAGCATTTTTTTCCAAGGAGTCCCCCCAAGCAAATTTCGTGCTTGAAGCTTTTGACGAAGATGCTGTGACTATTAGGCGCAAAGTTAATACAGAAGATTTACGCCCCGGCGGAACTGTATCTGGCCCAACAATAATGGGCCTTGCAGATTGTGCTATTTACGTCGCGGCACTCAGGGAAATTGGGTTAGTTACACTAGCAGTAACCACTAGTTTGAACTTCAATTTCCTACGTAAACCGGTAGCTGACAAAGACATATTGGGAGTCTGCAAAATACTCAAGCTCGGAAAATCATTAGCAGTAGGAGAAGTGACAATTTATTCTGCAGGCGATGATCGGCCCATTGCACATTCTGTCGGGACTTATTCGATTCCTCCGGAAAAATAGATGTCTGCTAAGAAAGCGCTATTCGCATAACAAGCATTATACTCACCGCCTCAAACTCTATAAGACGGACTATCGTAGGGTTAAGGCGTATAATTGCACTAATATTTGACCCAGTATTTGTATCGAAATTTGGCCAACCACCCTGAGTCTTTAAGTAAAACTTAGCTGCTTGGATATTACCGTCCAGAACTTGTTGAACCAGTGTTTATCGGCTCAATTGACATTGTAGCCAGGCATCAATAAGGTCTAGCACTTCTGGCATGATTGTTTGCTTTAATTGCACACGATAGTTGAATACTGAAGGCTCCTCTTCTTCTTTTCGTAGCAGATGAGACATATTCTCAACAATATGTGCTTCCGCTGAACCTCCGTATATATTTTCAATCTTTACAACATCACAAGGATCACATTGAAAGTCTTTAGAGCCACCGATCAAGAGCGCTGGCACATTAGATTGTCTATATATTTGTTCTACATCCATTACGGAGTAAGTAAATAATTCACGAAACCAATTGGCCGGTACTTTTTGCAAGCCTAAGAATCGAATAAATGGTTTATTTGATTCCTTTATCTTATTAATCAGCTTCATTTGAGCTTTAGTGGGATCAAAAAGAAAGGTCATAAATTTCCAAGGCAAGGCTTTTAATCCTTTGCGCCCCATTACCATGCTTTTCAAATGTTGCGCCTGCTTCATCAAAATGGATTCCATCTCGTCACAAAAAGGAGAGAGCAAAATTATTCCAGCGATGTTTTGCTGCCGAATTGTGACTTGAGTGGCGATGATTGACCCTTCACTGTGGCCAGCAACAAAAATTTTTTCAGTTTCAATAGATGTCTGGTGTTGTAAAAACTGAGCACAGGCGACTGCATCATCAACTAAATCACTGTGACTCGCAGAATAGAAGTCTCCTCCGCTGTCACCAACACCTCGTTTGTCGTATCGCAAACTAGCGATGTATTGCTGAGCCAGGTGATGCGCAATTATTTTAGAATTGTTTAGGCGTAGACCAGGAATGTTTTCATTCCGATCAATGGGACCACTACCACTAACGTAAAGAAGTACTGGAAATGGCCCGTCACCGTCAGGTAAACATAAAATTCCTTTTAGTTTGATATCTCCCGACTGAATTATTACGTCCTGTTCAATCATTGCGATAACTCCGGATCAGACCATGATGCTTGGCTTAAAAAGATTTGAGTTTAGTATGCAATACGTTTTAGAAATGTTTCGCTGCTTAGGTGGAGCCCGGGGCTGGAATCGATCCACCGACACGAGGGTTTTTAAGCTATTATGCCTGGACCAACGGGCTCCAAAAATTCATAGTTCGCCGCTCCAAATCATAATTCGATGATTTTCAAGGAAAGTTGGTGGGCCCACCACGGCCGCCACCAGATTCAGCTGTGGATCTACTAGAGTTAAGCGGCGAATGATTATCCGTTTTCCAGCTTCGGGCTGAACTGCAGAAGCCCCATTTTCTGCCTCACCGGGCGAGTCGGATGAGAGGTTGGCGATAAGTGCCCGAATATTGTCATTGATTATGCGCGTCTCATAAGTAATCTGGGGCTGAACTACACGAACCGATTCAATTTCCACTACATCGGAAAATACGGAGCTTGCATTCAGATTAACCGACAGCTCATCCAACTGAATGGCATAATCCGAATTGAATCCTTGCGGATTTTCTATACTTAATCCATGAATGGTACCGCTGCCATTTAGTGGTGATAATGATACTGAATTAACTGTGACACTTGTCCCCAGCACCTGGGAACCGACCACTTCTATACCGCTCTTGACGATGCTGTCGAAGTAGAACACCCCGATTCCTGCGATTAGCAATACTGCCAGCACCAACGAAATTATCGCTTTCTTTATCATGTTTATCTCACAGCGTTCATGTCTACTATATCTTGCATGCTTACTACGGAGCTAACTGTCGAAAGGCGCCTTGCTACCTATGACTGTCTCGATCCAGTCTATATGTTGTGATACCCGCTCGTAAATTGCCACGGATCCATACTTGCCCTGGGTTTCCTCAGAAAAGTCATCGCCCTCCACTTCACCAACCGCTATACCTGCCAATCGATAGCCGATGTCGGTTTCCAGCAGTGCTGGTCCTCCGCTGTCTCCCAAGCCAGGAATTCCTTCCAGATCAAGGGAATCACCAGAGCGATCCCGCGGATCATCGAAGCGAATTCGCAGCCGGCGCGTTGTCGAAGAGATCCTGTTGCGTGCCCGGCGCAACCTGCCATCGTCATACTGGCGCCCGGTAGTACCATGCCCGAAGAATCCCCAGCCAAGCAATGTGACCGCCTCACCCTGCTCATCTTCACTCAGTTGCAGGGGTAGCGGGCGAGGCAAACCGGATTCTTCACGAAAACGCAGCAGCGCCATATCTACGTCGGAGGCAGAATCCTGATCATAATCCGGATGGACGATCAGTGTGTCTATCTCTCGAGTCTGTCCCCCGACCTGAACGCCGAAACGACGGCCATTCTCTATGGTATTCGTCAGGGTAGTCTCCGCCGCACAATGCGCAGCCGTTATAGCCCAGCGCCGATGAATGACTGTTGCCACACAGACCTTCCTGCTTCCCTGGCTCTCCAAAAAAAATACTGCAGGAAACTGATTTGACCTGATTTCATAGCGGCTGGATGCGACATCGTGCCTGATAATGATGGCCTGGCTACTAAAGGACGATAGCAATACCCCGAGCAAAAACAATTTTGTTTTTAAAATCATTGTTGCTGTTCCTTGGATTGTTGCTGTTCCTTCGAGTGGTGAAAGTTTCGACGACGCAGCGGGCGCAGGTTAGGTTTATAACGTTGCCTCCTGGTCATCTGAAACAATTTCACCAAACGGTGCAACACCACCAACACTGTCACGACAATGAATGCCAGAATACTGACTGCGAGCCACTGCTCATGGGTCCAGCCCGATACATCGATCAACTCTGAGAGCACTCTATTTCTCTTTGTCACGGATGGTGACGGATATGGCCAGAGCCGGCCATTATGCGTCATGAAGGACCCTCTGAACAAATATATG
>DMJN01000237.1:0-1833 GCA_003451715.1 Gammaproteobacteria bacterium
TCATCGCCTGCATGTGCTGAGCCAGGGTAATGCCGGCCCCACCGTGGTATTCGAATCCGGGCTGGATACCATGGGCCATTTATCCTGGTTTAAGGTAGAGAGCGAGGTACGGAATTTTGCCACCACCGTGTCCTACGACCGGGCCGGTATTCTGTGGAGTGAACGGGGAGAGGCCCCCAAGACCGGGCAGGCTATGGCTGAGGATCTGCATGGGCTGTTACAGGCCGGCGGCTATTCTGCCCCGTATCTCCTGGTAGGCCACTCGCTGGCAGGTATCACGTTGCGCCCCTTCATCGCAAAATATGGCAGTGACGTGGCCGGCGTGGTGCTGGTGGATGCCTTTCATCCAGAACAGTTCGACCGCATGCCGTCGGAATTGAATCAACTCCCACAACGCTGGTTTTTTAACATGATGAATGCCTTTGGTGTTTTTCGATTCAGTGAACTGACACAGATTCCTCAGACCGATCCAGATGACCGCATTAACCTTGTAGCCCCCGCGCTTCTCCACAAGAGCATGCGCGGCTATCTGGATGAGATCATGGTTACCATTCAGCTGGTTGAAGAAGCCAAAAGCATAAGTTCCTTTGGAGACATTCCCGTGGTGGTGATAACCGGTACTTCACCCGCTAGAAACGATGCCCTGCCGTTGGAATACAGAGACTCTATGAGCGATTTGTGGTTTGAAATGCAGGAGGAATTGCTGCTGCTCTCCAGCGACAGCCGCCAGATACTCGCTCCTGCCAGCGGCCAATATGTGCAATTGGAGCAACCGGAGAAAGTTGTCGATGCGATAAGAGATCTGCTATTCGGGACAACTGATCAATAATTGCCGAATGAGTTCTTGCAGGTCGATGCTAATGAACCATGACCTGAAGCGCATGAAGCGAGATGTTCCTGGAAACCTGCAGTAGGAGGACGAGTTGTGAATCGAATACGCCTGATGGGATTTGTTGTATTGCTAGCCACTGGATTCATGCTGCTGCCCTTTGGTCCATCGGGTAAAACCCAGGCCCAGGAGCAAACTGAAACCATCGCCATTATCGGCACAGGCAATGTTGGCTCCACACTGGGAAAGATCTGGGCTGAGGCTGGCCACAGGATCATCTTTGGTTCGCGCACGCCGGATTCGAATCGGGTGCTTCAGCTGGTCGAGCAGATCGGAAATGGGGCAACGGTCACCACACAGATGGCAGCGGCACAGCAGGCACCGATTATTCTTATTCCTGTTCCACCCACAGCGATTCCTGAAGTGGTTGATGCCCTCGGCGATCTCTCCGGAAAGCTGATTATCGATCCCACCAACTGGTGGGAATTCGAGGATAACTGGGCGGTGTCACCCCGCGACCCGCGAGACTCACTCGCCGAGCAGGTCCAGGCACTTGCCCCGGGAGCGACGGTGGTAAAGGCGTTCAACACGCTTAACTATGCCGTCATGGAAGTTCCTTCACTGTCGGGGGGGCCGGTGACGGTGCCGATCGCCACCGACGATCCGGCTGCCGCGGAGAGGGTGGCCCGGCTGGTAGAAGATGTGGGATTGGAACCCCTGGTAGTGGGGCCACTGGCAGCGGCGGAATATCTGGAGGAGATGCTACGGCTGGCGTTAGCCTTCAGAGAGATCAATCCGGGGGTGGCCTTCGACTATTACCTGAGAGTTCGGCCCAACTGAGTTTGAAATAGTTTGACGCTATAACGTTACAACGCTATAGTGCTCTATCTCAAAGGAGCCTCACATGAGCGAGTTATCCAAACGCGCTACCGTCTATTTCGATCCTGCCCTGCATCAGGCACTTCGCGTTCGAGCCGCCCTCTCGAACCAGTCGCTTTCCGAGT
>DMJN01000237.1:2145-3166 GCA_003451715.1 Gammaproteobacteria bacterium
TCTCGAACCAGTCGCTTTCCGAGTTGGTGGACGAGGCGGTGCGTCTGCTGATGGTTGAAGATCAGCAAGACCTGGCGACTTATGCTGATCGTGTAGCCGAGACAGAGATCAGCTACGAAGCCATGCTCGAGGACTTGAAAAAGCATGGCAAGCTATGAACTCCGCTTTAAACGGTCGGTAAAAAAAGATCTACGACGTATTGCCAACCAGGACATTCCATTCATTCTGAATCGTATCGAAGCACTGGCAGTTGAACCTCGCCCACCGGGGTGCAAAAAACTCAGCTCGAAAGAACTCTATCGGGTAAGGCAGGGAGTCTATCGAATCCTCTACGAAATCTTTGATGACAAACTGGTGATATTGGTGGTTGCTGTAGCAAAAAGGGCGCTCGTGTATCGGAAGTAGTGCTAGACGATTGGGGGCGATGCTGGCGAGTCTGGCTGCCGAATAAAGTTATCTCAATAAAACACAGGGATGATATGAACTCCTCTACGGCAAGCCAGTCGGATCCAGCTTCAGGCTATTGCTTTCGATGTTCCCATTCATTGCCTGCGCGCGGAGCTGTCGGAGCTTGACTTTGGTCAATCAATAAATAAACCTGTTATGACCAATAATAACGAGACCAGCCCAATGACAGCCAATATCAAAACAGGCTCCAGACTCCTCCCGACTCTCCTCAGCTTACTGCTGCTTCCGTCACTGAGCATGGCTCAGGACTTCGATGCTATCCAGATCACCACCATCCCGGTGCGGGATGACATCTACGTGATGCAGGGCAGTGGAGGAAATATCGGCGTCTCCATCGGTGCCGATGGCACTATGATCGTTGATGATCAATTCGCGCCCCTTACCGGAAAAATCCAGGCTGCTATCGCCCAGCTGACAAATCAGCCAGTGAATTTTGTGGTCAACAGCCACTTCCATTATGACCACAGTGACGGCAACGAAAACTTCGGCCGGGCCGGTGCCTACATCGTCGCCCAGGACAATGCTCGCAGGCGCATGGAGTCTACCCAGGTGC
>DMJN01000094.1:0-368 GCA_003451715.1 Gammaproteobacteria bacterium
CCATATTGGCGAGGCGGTTCGACAATGCGAACAGCCCGGCAATGGCCCCGATATCCCAGATTTCATCATCGCTAAACCCCTGATTTTTTAGGAGTTCAAAGTCACTCTCGTTAATATCATAGGCTGATTGTGAGACCTTGACGGCGAAATCGAGCATATTGCGTTGCCGGTCGCTCAGATCTGCCTTGCGATAGTTGGTGGCAAGCTGGTCCGCCAGTAGGGGATTCTTCTCGCGGATGCGCAGTACGGCGCCGTGGGCAACCACGCAGTAGATACATCGATTCAGACCGGAGGTGGCAACCACGATCATCTCGCGTTCTCCCTTGCTGAGACCGCTATCCCGTTCCATGAGCGCATCATGATAGGCA
>DMJN01000094.1:755-3324 GCA_003451715.1 Gammaproteobacteria bacterium
GGGAATAAAACCCGCCTTCTCCTGTACTTTCAGAATACGTTCTTGGATATCTTTAGGTAATGATTCCAGTTCAGGAACGGGAAATCGGCTCACTGTGGATTTAACCATGTCGGTACCTTTCAATCGTCTAATGGCGTTTTATTTCATCTGATTCGAAGGGCATCTGGCAGGGATTCCGCTCTGAAGGATACACTTCCGATTACTATTACCATGCTTCAAGCCTCGTAGGGTTGGTATCGATAATGAGTCATCTGTGAATAACGGCAGTTCTCACACAATCTGCCACTTGGTTCTGTGAGTCGCCAATATTGTACAAGAAATGTCGACACCATCCGTTTTTTGCTTGAATTAGTTTGCCGTGGCATGATCGATGCCGATCCAGCAATCCGATCGCAACAATGGCTGTAAAATGACTTTCGAAACTACCCGGGACCTGGCCGGTAAGCATTATGTGGTGACAGGTGCCAATAGTGGCATTGGCTTTGTGGCCGCCGATAATTTCGCCAGTCGTGGTGCCACAGTTGCCCTGGTGTGCCGCGACACCGACCTGGGAAACAGGGCGCTGGATACCATCAGACACAGTACTCCCGATGCCGAACTGAAATTGTTTATTGCAGACTTCAGTTCCTTGCACAGCGTTGCCAATTTGGCGAAAGAATTAGTCCATAGCTATTCCAGCATTGACGTGTTATGCAACAACGCTGGAGGAGCCAATGCTGCACACCATGTAACAGAAGATGGATTCGAAACGACCTTCGCAGTCAATCATCTGGCAGGCTTCGCATTAACACAGCAGCTCATGCCTTCTTTATTGAAAGCCGCTGAGACGGGTGCAGCCCGTGTGGTATTCACGAGTTCAGTAGGACATATGAACAGTGCTCTGGATTTCGATGATCTGAACCTGATCACTGGCTATAGCACCCTCAAGGCCTATGGTCGTTCCAAGTTAATGAATCTGTTGACAGCCAGAGAATTACACAGACGATACGGTGAGCAGAACCTTATCGCCAGCTCCTTTCACCCCGGCAGTGTTAGAACCCCAATATGGAGAAAGAGTGGCATGCTTGCCGGACTGTTGGGATTTGTGATGTACCCCTTTATGCGGAGTAGCGACAAAGGAGCGGAAACGCTGATCTGGTTGGCCGCCGCTAATGATGAGGGTGCGTTAAACGCCGGGGGTGCTTACTTCTTCAATTGTAAGCAACACCGCAGCGCTGCATTTGCCACCGACGCAGCGGCTGAACAACTCTGGCGCATTAGCGAAGAGTTGATTCAGCCGTTTGTTCGATAACCCCCGCCTTATTCTAGTCGTCCTCGACGGGGATGCTGTAAGCAACCAGCTGCCCGGAAGTCTGTAATACGATGCGCTGACGGCCATCGTGCATATATGTCATCATGCCGTACATTCCCAGGCCGGGTGATTCGACACTGCCCATTCGCTCACCGGACGCCTTGTTGACGGCAAACAGGTAAGGCGTCTGACCGTCGTCACCGATCGCGGTATGCAACAGCATGCCGGGTGTCACCATCAATGCCGAGTGATTGATATTGCCGGTGGGTGGAATATCGACTCCCTGCAGTGCGGGGTGCTCCTGCACGAACCGCGGCGTGCCGCCATTGGGTATCCACCACAGATGATCGCCGGTGTTCAGATCGATGGCGGTAATGCGGCTGTAGGGGGGCTTCTCCAGTGGCAGACCCTGCGGTCCACGCACGCCATTCGGTGTACCCATGCCCACGGCGTAATCGGCAATCGTCGTGCCGGTTGGTCGCTCCAGCATTATATCCCGTTCTTCACCGGGTACGATGGTTCGCCAACCACAATTGGTACGCGAAATCGTGTAGATGATGCCAGTGGCCGGGTCGGCGGCAGGAGGTCCGCTGATATTGGTACCGCCCAATTCTCCCGGGCACCAGGCCGCGCCAATTAATCCTTCGGGATTGTCTTTCTGCATCGGTGGGTTAAAGATGCCGCCTAGCTTGTAGTCCGCTACGATCGCCAGGGCCTCGGCTTTCAATTCCGGCGTAAAATCGATCAGGCCATCTTCCGTTAATTCCTGTACGTCATAGGGAGCCGGCCTGGTTGGAAACGGTTGGGTAGGCGAAAGTTGTTCGCCCGGCACGGTGGATTGTGGAACAGGTCTTTCTACAATTGGCCAGATAGGCTCTCCGGTTTCTCGATTAAACGAGTAGAGAAATGCCTGTTTGGTAGCTTGAAAGACACCTGGCACCCTTCGACCGTCAACGGTAACATCCATTAGAAGGGGTGCAGTTGGTGTGTCATTGTTCCATACATCATGATGTACCATCTGGAAATGCCAGCGCCGTTCTCCGGTTGCGACATCCAGCGCAATCAGGCTGGCACTGAACAGGTTATCACCGGGTTGAAATCCACCGTAGAAATCTATCGTCGCCGCGTTGGTGGGGACATAGACCATGCCCAGTTCTGGATCTACCGACATCGGTGCCCAGGAAGAGACATCGCCGGTATAGGACCAGGCGTCGTTCTCCCAGGTCTCGTGTCCTACCTCGCCCGGGCGTGGGATGACATGAAATTTCCATTTGAATT
>DMJN01000180.1 GCA_003451715.1 Gammaproteobacteria bacterium
CAAGCCTGACTATGCTGAAGCCTATAACAATATCGGGGTTGCCCTAGCAGCTAAGGGAGACCTAGCGGCTGCTATAGATGGCTATGAAAAAGCTCTCAGGATTAAGCCTGATTATGCTGATGCCTATAACAATATGGGTAATGCCCTGAAAGATCAGGAACAACTAGATGCTGCCATAGATAGCTACAAAGAAGCTCTAAAGATCAAGCCTGACTATGCTGAAGCCTACCAAAATGCAATGGAAGTTCTAGAAATATGGAACAAGTTGGATGATCTTAGTGGATGGATTGAGAAGGCTCAGGTTTCACTTGAGCAAGTCCCTCCTGATATAAAATATTACGAAGCAAAACTGTTATCCAGAAAAAATGATCGCCTAAAAGCTCTTGAAATTCTAGAAACTTTTGAAGTTGCTGAAATTTCAAAAAATAGACGTCCTGCTTTTTTAGAATTGAAGGCGAAATGCTTCCAAAAAATACAAGAATTTGATAGGTCCTACGATTATTTTAAGCAAATGAATGACTGCATTCAAAAAACTACCGAGTTTCAAAATTACGACCCTGACCAATACTTCACCGAATGCACTCTCCAATTAACTCAAATTAAATCTTCATCATTCACAATTGCCAAACCACAACCACTCTCACAATCCGGCACTGATCCAGTTTTTCTCATTGGATTCCCAAGATCAGGTACCACATTGCTTGATGCCATTCTTAGATCTCATTCGAGAATTGAAGTCATCGAAGAGAAACCGATGCTCTCGATGGCAGGTTCATTAATTAACGCAAAGCTAAGAGTTTTCAATTTAGACATTTTGGAAACTCTTAGCCTTGAAGTTGTTGATGAGGCAAAACAAGTCTATTTCAAAGAACTCGAAAAACATATAGAAAGTGGTGGATTTAATAATCTTATTATCGACAAATTCCCACTTAATATTTTACAAATACCTCTAATAAAACAACTTTTTCCAGAAACGAAGTTCATATTTTCCGTTCGTCATCCATTCGACGTGATATTGAGCTGTTGGATGCAAAATTTTAAATTGAATGAGGCAATGGCTAATATGGTCGACTTAGACCGCATAGTTGATCTGTACTGTATTGCTCTAGAAACTTTAAAGTCTTCGCAAACTCGTTATGGCCTTGAAGTTCATAGGATCAAGTACGAGAACTTAGTAATCGATCTCCAAACGGAAACAACCGCACTCCTCGAGTTTCTTGGATTAGATTGGGAAGCTCAACTGGAAAACTATAGAGATACTGTCCTCAAGAGGGGTAGAGTTCATACTCCAAGCTACTCACAAATCGTTCAACCTTTATACAAAGATGCGTCTTATCGTTGGAAGAACTACAAAAAGCACCTTGAGAAATATTTCGACAAGATCGAACCGTGGGCAGATGAATTGGGATATGAGCTATGACTGTATCCCGCCCCATTTTTCCGAGCGTTATTACCACGGCATTCCCGCTTCTACTGGTAACTACCGTCGCTGGCTCGCTTGCGGCGGCACATCACGCTTAGCTGTTAAACTACGCCTGCCGTCAATTCAGCTCCTGAAGCTTGATGCAAAGCAACATGTCGCTTTGTTGGCCGCGCTATAGTCTGGCGTGCCAAGATGTCCCGGGAGGTTTACCAAAATGCTCGCCTCGAGTTATAAGAAAATGGCCGGCACCTCTGCCGTGTTTCTATCTGCTGATTACGATGGCGCTTCACCCGTAGAACGCGATGGAATGGTTTGGTCAGCCGAAGAATTGCACCTCGATCAACTCACCACCGATCGAAATCCGAAGCCCGCCATGCAAACCGTATTGGCATTGGAGGGGTTAGAAGAATACGATATGCCTCAGAATGGAGATGTCAGAAACGTAGAATCGGTGAGTGTAGATTTTGTGTACTTCGACCAGATTCACGCCTGGATACAATTAGTCTAAAGAATTCTATTCGTAGCAAGCCGGTTTCATGATAGTCGTCGGGCGAGAGTGGTCTTGCTGTGAGCAAGAGTGGCATCTACTCCACCACCGGCTAGCGCGATGCTAGTCGCATATACAGTAGTGACCATATACTTGTTGAGAGGATCCCGAATACGATGCTCAGTAAAAGTGATCTACTCAACCACTGTCGGATCGGGATTGTTCCTGCTTACATAGATCTGTGTATAGCCATAAACTTCAGGATTGGGATGCGCTACCCGTATATCGTCTTCCATGGCAGTGATGATATTGAGCGCGTTAGAATCTGCACAGCGTGGAGAGGCATCAGGCTCCAGGCCATTAGCCAGCCCCATGCCAATTTCTCTAAAAACCAGCAGACACTGTGTAAGAGAAGCCAGCTCCATATCTCTGACAATGTCCTCAGCGCCAACCGTTTGATTCGTTACGGGGTTGGAGTAGTACACCATCCGTACGGCAATGAAAAGGAATGAGATCCCGATGATTGACCACTGTAGTGCCTTGGTGTTGAATTTTCTGCGGCCGGGAGGCGGAAAATTCTCTGGCTCCGGGCTCTCGATCTTTAGTGAATGGTCTGGTTGCTCCAATTGCTGGGATTGGGCGGAAACGAATTGCTCCGTCTCACGAATTGTTACACATTTTTCACACAAGACTTCGGAGTCGGTGTAATTAGTACAGAGACCACATAGTGGAGTCCTACAATTATCACAATTGGCGATTGCAGGGACGTTTGGATGGTCTTCGCACTGCATTATTTGGATCTTCTGGCAGTTACCATGTTGCCGATTCTAGATTAACGGCAGAATTCTTGCGACCCGAATCAATAGGGTCAGGGGCATTACTGTCCCACATGTTGATCACTGTACTCGCTAACGGCAGCGCCCCTAATCCTTTAGATTTCTTAGATAGCACGAGAGAACTGCTGTTTAACGGCCAGTCTCGAATAGACATCGAATACCATTGCGATATTGCGCAATAGCAATCGGCCGAGCGCTTGTACAGCGATCGTTCGCTCATCGACGGTGACCAATCCATCTGCAACCAAAAGCTCCATCTGGTCCAACTCTTCAGCGAAATAGGATTGAAAGTCCACCTCGAAGCGATTCTCTATTGACGCTATATCCAAAATACCCTGGCACATGAGTTCCTGAATTACGGCACGTCTAAGCTGGTCGTCAGCGTTCAATCGATAGCCCTGAAACACGGCCAGATGATTGTTATCGATCGCATCGAAATAGGCACCCTCGAAGCGCTCGTTCTGGCAATAGGCGTTACTCGTCTTGCCGATCGATGTCACCCCCAGTCCGATCATGTCGGCATCGGCATGAGTCGAGTATCCCTGGAAATTTCTTTGCAACGATCCATTCTCTTTCGCCAGCACCAGTTCATCATCCGGCAGGGCAAAGTGATCCATACCGATATACACATAACCGGCTTGCTGCAGGTGATTTATTGTCAACTCCAGAAGCCCGAGTTTGGTCATAGCATCTGGCAGAGTCTCTTCCCTGATCAACTTTTGTGCCTTCACCCGACGTGGTAAGTGAGCGTAGTTATAAACTGCCAGTCTTTCCGGGCGCATGTCGATAACCTTGTCCAGTGTTATGGAAAAACTCTCGACCGTCTGAAAAGGCAGCCCATAGATTAGATCCATACTGACAGACTCGTAGTTTGCATCGCGCGCTGCATCCATAACTGCCTGGGTCTGTTCCCTGGATTGTTCCCGGTTTACCGCCTTCTGAACTTTTTCATCGAAATCCTGAACGCCGAGACTGATGCGGTTGAAGCCGAATTCTCGCAGAATACCGATGGTGTTCTCTCTCACTGCCCTGGGATCAACCTCAATGGAAAACTCTCTTTCGTGCCTGGGAGCCAGTTCGAAGTATTGCCCTGTAACCTGCATTAATTGATTGAGTTGTTCATCGCTCAAGAATGTCGGAGTACCTCCACCGAAGTGCAATTGATTTACCTGGCGAAGGCCATCCACCAGCTCACCCTGCATGGCGATTTCTTTGTGCAGTCGTTCGAGGTAGGGAATCGCACGATCGTGTGTGTGGGTAATTATCTTGTTACAGGCGCAATAAAAACAGAGCGACTCGCAATAGGGAATGTGGAAATACAATGAGAGAGGGCTTGCATCACGATTGCTTTGTTCGAGCTCTTTGCGGTAATTATCTTCAGTAAACTTGGAGGTGAACTGTACTGCCGTCGGATAGGACGTGTAGCGAGGTCCAAACGTGTCGTACTTTTTCAGAAGATCAGCATCGAACTTAACAGCGCTGGTATTGTTCTGAGTCATATTGGGAGTCGTGGCCTGTTTGAGGAGAGCATCTTAGCGGAGTGACGCTAAAGTATAAACCGGTTGAGTTGTTCTGTGGATTCCTGGTGTATTTCCGGCACTTCTAGATTAAGGATCTTCAAAGCCTTTTGGGGAGAAGAATCACCGCCATAGACCCCTCATCACCGTGCCTTAGCCCTGAGGAATAAGCAACCGACAGTAGTCGTCAGGGTGCATGAGCAGCATTGACAGCGATTGAACAGCCCTCCTAAACCAGAATAGCTGTAAAAAAACCGATCCAGCACGAAGAATATAGGTTCATTCAGTGAATTTGCAGGCAAAATAGCCTCTTGACCTGGGATTCTTCTGCGCACTTCCCCTAGGCAAGCGCCAGCAGATTTCCTGGCTTGGATGAGTAGGTACTTCGATGAAGCTCTATCATTGCCCGAACGCCCGATCTGTCCGTCCCCTGTGGGCTCTGGAAGAGTTGGGCCTGGCTTACGAGCTGGAGGTCATGCCATTTCCTCCGCGTTCCGAAGTAGTGGGATACCTTGAGATCAATCCTTTGGGCACAGTCCCGACTTTCATCGACGGTAATCTCACTATGACTGAGTCTACTGGTATCTGCCAGTACCTGGTAGACCAATACGGCCCGACACCGCTGGGAATGACCGCGGAAGAGCCGGAATACGGCGATTACCTGAACTGGCTGCACCGCAGTGACGCAACGTTTACTTTCCCCCAGGCTATAGTGCTGCGCTATACCCAACTCGAACCCGCCGAACGGCGGGTTCCACAAGTGGCCCAGGATTATGCAATCTGGTTCCACTCCAGGTTGAGAGCCCTGGAAGCGGCGTTAGAAGGGAAAATGTTTCTCGTCGGTGATCGTTTTACTATCGCCGACATCGCTGTGGGCTACGCCTTACAGATGGGGGAACGCCTCGGATTAAGTGACCGCTGTAAGCCTAATTGCAAGCGTTATCTGGCAGATTTGAACGATAGACCGGCCTATAAGCGGTCACAGGAAAAGGGCAGACTTGAAGGATAGATCAAAGTTTTGCGACGTCCACTCTAGTAATCTGGTAAAATGGAAAGCTTGAAAATGAATAGGTCACAGGCAATGAACAGAATCATGATTGCCGCTATGGCCAGTGTGATACTGGCCTCGTGTACGGGCACCGATCGGCTGGCGTTCCACCGCATGACGGAGATTGAACTCCTGGCTTACAATGAAACCGTAGAAGTGCCAGATTGGGTGTACTGTTTCGATGAGGTAAGGACAGGTTCATTCATCAGGAAACGATACTGTCTCACATTGTTGGAAATTTTAGCTGCACTCGAAGACAACTCCCACGCCTTAGGTGTTGTGAATTATGGTGCCCGCAATAGATACACACCAGGCTATAACCAAGGCTCCGGGTTTGACTGAAGCTGGATTTGCTGCACTCATGAAGCCGGGTTGTGATGTGCCCGGCTTTTTTGCTAGCGGAAGACGAGTTTCCAGTTAACGAATATCGAGTTCTTTCGAATCACCGAACGTTGCAATGGATTCCAATGTGTGAAAATTCTCCCAGGGAATATTTGCAGGGTCCATCGTCCAGTACTTATTGGATTTGGCGTAGCAACAGTTGCGCTTTTCTTCCTTTAACCCACTCAGCTCTGCCTGTTTGAGTCGCTTCTCTATTGCTTCCAGTTCGTCATCATCGTCTACCTGGAAGCCGAGGTGATTCAGGCCAAGCTTGCCGCATTTTTCGGAAATGGCGAAGTTGACGGCGGGATCGTCCAGCATCCATTTGACATAGTCGTGCTTGACCACATCGGCGTCTTGATTGAATAAAATTTTATAGAAGTTAATGCCTTGATCAAGGTCATCAACTGACACATGCACATGTAAGCGCTTCATTTAATCACCTCTTGAACTAATTCTATTGCTTGCCAGCATTCTCACAGCTCGATGTCTTGAACTTGCCCTGACAACAATCTTCCACCAGATAGGAAAGCAATTGGTTAATGCATTGGAAATTGGCTGAGTAGATTAGCGAGCGACCGTCCCGTTCTACATCCAGTAGTCCGGCCTGCTTAAGATTGCGCAGGTGAAAAGAGAGCGTCGCACCGGGCAGCTCAAATTCCTCTGTCATGGTACCGACGACCTGGCCTTGCAGCCCCTGTCTTACCAGGTAGCGAAAGATTTCCAGGCGAGTCTCATGGGCCAGTGCCGCAAGTGCTTCGCTTGCCTCAAATATTTCCATATTTCCAATATATTGGAAATAAAAAAGATATGCAACAAGTTTTTGTCTTGGCTTATTCCCGGGTTCGCTCAAGGCGATAAGTAATAATTGGTCCGTAGCGCCAGATCAGCGAGTCGCCCTGCAGTTCTCTTTCCACTGTGATAGGTGCACCCTTCGGACGAAGGATGTGTACACCGTTTTCAAATGAAGCTGCCACTGAAATCAGTCTGCCATTTGTAGAAGGCTCACCGATGTCATTAACACCATTTTCATAACTGCCATCTGTACGCATGTCATGGATCACACCGCCTGCAGTTATGACGATGCGATTGCCGCACTGCTCGATACGTTGCAGATTGCCGATGGACCGTTCCGCGTTAGCCGGGCCGGAAACAAGTTCCACGATCTTCCACATGCCTCGCATGTCGATAGCATCTTCTGATAGCGGCTCAGTACAGCTTGCCAGTACCGGGCCCGGCATGGTTTTCCAGTAGCCCGGAGGAGTGTGGGCAATCGGGATATCATCCGCCAGCACTTGTTCATCGGCCTGAGGCAGTGTTCCACTAATGAAGAACAAGAGGGCGACGGCTTGCATGGTTCTTTTCATCGCTTTTTCCTTCTATTAACTATGCAAAGCAAGCAATACCTGTACGTCATCAAACATTGTTGGACAAAGTTAGCTCTGATTTAAGAGACATATTAGCCCATCTGGGTTAGTAATTTAGCTTGCTTGTCGTAATGCATCTGCCTGCGCATAGCCAAGGTATTGATTTTAATCTTTTCACGCTGTTCCAGTATTTTCTGCCCACGGCCATAATACACATCTGCCGGAGTCAGGTTATCCAGTGATTCATGATATCTCTCATGGTTATAGCAGTTCACAAAGCGCTGTAGATGCTCCTGCAATTCACTGGGGAAGTAGTAGTTATTGAGCAATATCTGATTTTTCATCGAGCGATGCCAGCGCTCTATCTTGCCCTGTGTTTGCGGGTGATAGGGCCTGCCTCTGGAATGAGTCATGTTGTTCGCTTCCAGATAATCCGATAGCTCACCAGAGACATAGCAAGGGCCGTTATCGCTGAGCAAGCGTGGCTTGTGTTTAACCGTGGCCTGCTCCAACCCTGTAAAGGCTAAAGCATCATCCAGCGTATCGGATACATCACTACTGCTCATAGATGTGCATAGGCGCCAGGCGATGATATAGCGCGAGTAGTCATCCAACACAGCAGAAAGGTAATACCAGCCCCAGCCAATAATCTTGAAGTAGGTGAAATCTGTTTGCCAAAGCTCGTTTACTCTTCGGCTTGGGTGCTGAAACTTATCACCGGCCTGCATGAGGATATAAGCTGGGCTGGTAATGAGATCCTGAGCCTTCAACAGGCGGTAGACTGTGGATTCTGAGACAAAATAGGCTCTCTCATCGGTATAGCTGACAGCCAATTCTCGTGGAGACAACTCAGGCTTCTCCAGAGCCATTTCGATAATGGCCTCGTTATGTTCTTGGGGTACTTTATTCCAAGCCATGCCTGCGGCGGGCTTACGATCTTTTAACCCGACCACACCGCCTTCCTAGTAACGCTTTAGCCAGTTATAGAATGTGGACTTGTGAATATCCAGTCGGGCCAAGGCCCGTCTCACAGAAAGGCTGGAGTTCTCAACCAAGCGGATAATCTCGCCCTTCTCGGCAGCGGAGTACCTCATATATCGTCCTCCCCATCCCCGAGAACGCTTTTTTCAGTAAGCGATTTTCCATCAACAGCTCGCCCAGTGTTTCTTTCAGGGCAGAGGACTCGGCTCGTAGTTCTTTGACTTCGGTTGAGGTCGCTTCACGATTTGTGTCGCCCGCAAGGCGCTTCTTACCTGCTTCTAAGAATTCTTTTGACCAGTGGTAGTACACATTGCTGTTCAGGCCTTCACGGCGGCACAGCTCGGCAATGCTGTCTTCACCCCGCAGGCCTTCTAGCACAATACGGATCTTTTCTTCGGCGGAGTAATGTTTTCAGGTAGCTCGACGGATATCGCGAACTGTCTTCTCGGCACTTCTTTTCTTTCTCATTGTTATTTCCTCTCAGGATTAACGATGAGCTAAAAGCGTCTCTTATGCAATCAGGTGATTATGTCCAACTGGGGCTGGCGGGGTACAGTCGCTGGTTGGAGTGCAATCCGGTCCAGGCCAATATGGTGCTGCATGCTGACCAGTACTCCTGGTCCAGCTACCGCACACCCGCATCGGCAGGGCACGGCTGACCTGGCTGGATCGGGATGAAGCCTAGGTAGCCCTAGCGACACGTTCCACCAACGCCAGTGCCGCTACCGACAATTTGTCAATCAGCGAGCGGAAGGCGATGAAACCACTGTCATTCGGCAAGGCCTCAGCCGCAACCAACTCACTGGCGACGCCGCCTTCATCAACGAGATCGAACTCCGCCTGGGCCAGCGCATAGAAACCCGCGAACCCGGCCGCCCCGGAAAATAGATCTGTCCCTATTTACTCTTTTGAAAGCGTCCTTGCACGCCTAATCCTCGGGGGTCACATAATTCCACCAGGCTATGCCAATTAGCACCGCTGGTAGCAGTGAGAAAGCGAGGGTGGTGACAGCCGTAGGCCATAGGCCACTCTCTTCTACGACCCCAGTACTCTGCAGATAAAGAACGGCTATCAACATTGGCACATAGCAGGCAACTTGAGTAATAACAAAAATTTTCTTAAAGGACATTTTTTAAATCACCATTAGTAAACAAACGCCTCGGTTAACGGCCGCCTCTTCAAGGCGCTCAAATTCTCCCGGTTGTAAAGTCCGCTCGAACCAAGGCTCGAGAGGACCCTAGAGCCGCAGCAACACGAACCAACCGAGTATGCGAACAATAAAGGCTATCTCAATTGATATCCACCCCTTTATACAGGGAAATATCATCCTGCTTGCTTCTAAAACCCTCGGTAGTGCCCGAAAACTACACAGTATTGGTCAATCTAACGACTCATTCACCTGTTTATCGGTCATTTTTGAATTGTTTGCAATTTCCAGCCGCAGCCCACTGTACCGGTCCCTGACAGCATTGTTAAAAATGCTCAAACAAGCCGATCTGTGGTGGTGCCCTCCCCGGTGGAGGCCTGGCAGTGTTATTAGAACAGGGTCACTTAGTAGAGCAATGCAGGAGCATTTCTCTGGCACTTATCGCTACACACCTCTGGTACTGAATGTCAGTTCGCCATCTT
>DMJN01000163.1 GCA_003451715.1 Gammaproteobacteria bacterium
GGTATGGCTGATATCGAAGCATTCGATGCGGCTTGCCAGTGAATCCAGTTTAAGTATTTCCTGTAACTGTATGAATCTTTTATGAGTGTTCTGCTTATTACTGATATGTGCCTGGAGTGATTCACTGGCATTGGTGGCTGCCAGTTGCACCCATTTAGCCCGGTGCCCTCTGACTCGCATGGAGAGCTTTATTTTGCGGCCAGCCACATAACTCAGGGCTTGCTCCAACTCATCCGCTGCTTCGAGCACTCCCGGCACGATGATCTCACTGGGGATCGAGGCAGACTTGTCGTCCCCCAGGTAGGCCTGGGAAATAAAGGCACCCAGCAAATCCAGCGGTGAGCTCGCCAGCCGGTAGCGGGGATAAAAACTCTTGCTGCCGATGATGCGACCTGCCCTCACGTAGATCACATGCACACAGGCATAAGCCTGTTGCAACTCGGCGGCGATCACATCGGCATCGCTACCCTGATTGGCGACATATTGCTGCTCCTGAATGCGCCGCAGGCCGATGATTTGATCACGCACCAGCGCCGCCTTCTCGAAATCCTCTTCCGCTGCGGCTTGCTCCATGGTGCCGGTGAGCTCTCGCGTCAGCAAGTCGCTCTTGCCACGCAGAAAAAGCGTGGAGAAGTGCACGTCCGCGGCATACTCCTGCTTCGGGATATGGCCTACACAGGGGGCTGTACAGCGATCGATTTGGTACTGCAGGCAGGGTCGGGAACGGTTCTTGAAGTAGCTATCCTCGCATTGCCGTACCCGAAACACCTTCTGCAACACCTGCAGCGTCTCACGTGTGGCGTGAGCACTGGGATAAGGGCCGAAGAATCGACCCTGGCGCTTGCGGCTTCCCCGGTAGAACGACAAACGCGGAAATTCATCAGACTCGGTAAGCAGGATATAGGGGTAGGATTTGTCGTCTCGCAGCTGGATGTTGTACGTCGGGCGGTGGGTCTTGATGAGGCTCTGCTCCAGCAGCAGTGCTTCGGTGTCGCTGTTGGTGATGGTCACCTCAATATCGGCGATCTTCTCTACCATGGCCATGGTCTTAGCGGCCAGCCCTGAGGCACGAAAATAACTGCCTACCCGATTCTTGAGATTGCTCGCCTTACCCACATACAATACGCTTCCCTCAGCATCCAGCATGCGGTAGACACCGGGTCTACTGCTCAGGTTAGCGAGGACATGCTTGTAATCGAAGCTGGCAGGATCTTGCTTTAGCATAATACGCACGCTGCCGTTGGTCTGGAACTCAAGGGAAGTAGCGGAAAGAGTAGCGGAAGCGGCAGGAGGCCTCAACCGGCAAAGCGTTTGAAACGGGGTAACTCGTCCAATTCTCTGGCATCGGCCGCCAGGCCATGCTTGACCGCGAGGATCGTCAGCTCTACATCACTGCGGATGCCAAGTTTTTCGAAGATGCGGTAGCGATAGCTATACACGGTCTTAGGGCTGAGGCTGAGATACTCGGCTATCTGGCTCACCTTCTTGCCGTCGGTGAGCATCTGCCCAATTTGCATCTCCCGGCGTGACAATTTGTCAAACAGAGAACCACCCTTCTTATTGAATGGGTCCACTGCCATCTGCGTGGCCACTTCAGGCGTCACGTAGCGCTGACCGGATTGCACCATGCGGATGGCTTTGCGCAGCTCATCCACGCTGACATTCTTGGTAAGAAAAGACCGTACGCCAGCACGCAACATCTGTGAAGGGATTACCCCGGATGCTATCGATGAGAGGGCTATGATTTTCAGCTCGGGATGCATCGCGAGAAGCCTGTGAGTCGCTTCGATGCCGCCGATTCCGGGCATTCGTGCATCCAAAATGACGATATCCGGCGTATGCATCTTAACGAATTCTATGGCTTCCTCACCGCTACTCGCCTCACCGATAACCAGCAAATCCGGCTCATCGATGAGAATGCGCGTCACGCCAGCGCGCACCAACGCATGGTCGTCTACGATGAGTATTGATATCTTTTCTGCGAACATTGGACTCATTCTATTTTTTGTAATCGGTAGTGCCACTGATGTAGAACAAACTTGTCCCACTAAATTACCGATACCCACTTTAGTAGCACAACCTAATGGCTGACTTCAAATATTGTTGAATAAAACGGGAACTGGGCCACATTCCTGGTCTCTCGCAGATTGATTCGGGGTTGGCGCTGCCAATTCAGGAGGGACGAGCTTTCATTCAGTGCGCCGCCTGCAGCGGGATTGGCTGAGCCCTCTAGTTGTTCAGAGGATGCCTAGATCACTCGCACTTCCAGTTCCAGGGCGATGCCGAAGCGTTGCAGGATTGAACTGCTCATTTCCTGGGCGAGCAGCAAGATGTCCTCTCCCGAGGCCTGCCCCGGATTCACCAGCACCAGGGCGTGGTCTTCTGATACCGCGGCACTGCCGCGTTGCCTGCCCTTCCAGCCTGCCTGGTCCAACAGCCAGGCGGCAGGAATCTTCACCAACTCATCGTCGTCTGTTTCAAATGAAGGCAGCTCGGGGTGCTCGGCCTGTAACGCCTGGAATTTTTGCTGGGAGACCAGGGGATTCTTGAAGAAGCTGCCGGCATTACCCTCGATCGCAGGATCCGGGAGCTTGTTTCGCCGAATCTGGCAGACCGTATCGAATACCTGCTGTGGGGTGGGATTATCGGTGACCAGGGCGTCTCGCAGTGCCTGGTAGCCGATATTCGGCCGCCACTCGCTGGCTAATTGCAGGGTGATATCCGTAATGATGAAATGGCGCCCACGGGGCTGCTTGAACAGACTGTCCCGATAGCCGAATTCACAGGCACTGTGGTCGAAACTGTGCCACTGGCCCGTACGCACATCCAGCGCATTCAACTGCACCAGGAACTGCTCCAATTCTACCCCGTAGGCACCGATATTCTGGATCGGTGCAGCGCCCACAGTTCCCGGGATAAGTGCAAGATTTTCAAGGCCATAGTAGTCTTTTTTAAGGCATTGCATAACAAATTCATGCCAGTTCTCACCGCAGGCTACCTTCACCAGGCCAGTCTCGTTGAGCCAATCGATACCCGGCCACTCCATTAGCAGAATCAGCCCAGGAAAATTTTTTGAAAACAGTAAGTTAGTGCCACCGCCAAGGACCAGCACGGGCAGGTGATGCTGCTTTGAATAGTCCAGTGCAGCCCGTAAGTCCGCCGCGCCAGTAATCCTCGCGAAATGGGCCGCGGTGGCGGCGATCCCGAAGCTGTTATAAGGCCTCAGGTCGACCTGCTGCTCAATTTCCACGGGTGGTTTCCATCGTGCCTAATCCGCTGCCTGGACTGGGAAATGCTGCGCCTTGATGTGCTGCAGCAGCTGGTCACAGGCTTCTTCAACCAGATCCAGGACCAGCTCAAAGCCCTGTGTACCGCTGTAATAGGGGTCTGGTACGGATTCGTGGTCGGCAGTGGTGTACTGCAGCAATAGCTGCAACTTAGGCTGATGAGCCGCGGGGCAACTGTTTTTCAATTCCCGCAGATTGTTACGGTCCAAGGCGAGGATATAGTCAAACTTCTCGAAATCCTCCCGGCTCACCTGTCGTGCCCGCAATCCATCGATTCGATAGCCGCGACTGGCGGCTGCCTGCACGGCGCGTGTATCGGGGCCTTCACCGATATGCCAATCGCCGGTCCCAGCAGAATCGACAAGAATATTATCTTCTAAGCAATTGTTTTGTATCAGTTTATATAATACGCCATGAGCAGTGGGAGAGCGGCAAATGTTGCCCAGACACACCATGAGTACCTGGATTGTGTTTGTATCAGGTTGATGGGTCATTGCTTACGGCCCTGGTTAGATGCCAGGAAGGCACGCACCGCCTCCAGGTCACGTTGCGTATCGATACCGGCCGGTATCTGCTCGGTCGAGATGGCGACGTGAATGCGAATGCCGTTGTACAGTGCCCGGAGCTGTTCCAGCTTTTCGGAGATTTCCAGCTCTGACACGGGCCATTTCACGAAGCGATTCAACACCGCTACGCGATAAGCGTAGATGCCCACATGGCGAAAACAATTCTTGGCCGAAGCACTGGCCTGGTGAGGGATGGTTGCCCTGCTGAAATACAGCGCCAGGCCCTCTTTATCCATAACAACCTTGACGGCATGGGGATCTTCAATCTCTTCCTGGGCGGTGATGGGCTCACATAAGGTAGCAATGCCCACCTGTGGGTGTTGCTGCAGGTTGTCGGCGACCTGATCGATGGCAACCGGCGGCAGCAACGGCTCGTCGGCTTGCACATTCACCAGCACCTGCTCACCGGCCAGCTTCAATTGCTCTGCAACTTCCTGAATCCTGTCTGTTCCCGAACGGTGTTCCGGCGAGGTCATGAATACGCTGGCACCAAAATCCTCCGCTACTTGCTTGATGCGTTCGTCATCGGTGGCAATATAGACTTGTTCTGCTGCACTGGCCATGGCCTGCTCATAGGTATGCTGCAGCATCGGCTTCCCGGCAATATCCAACAGAGGCTTGCCGGGAAGGCGGTTCGCTGCATAACGGGCAGGAATGACGACCGAGAAGGACATTAGTACTTTTCTCGTTCTTCCAGACTTAGTTTTCTCGCCTCGTTTACGAGCATTACCGGCACATCGTCTCTGATTGGATAGGCGAGCGCGTCGCCTTTACAGATGAGTTCATTGGCAATCTTGTCATAGTGGAGATTCCCCTTGCAGCTGGGGCAAACCAA
>DMJN01000189.1 GCA_003451715.1 Gammaproteobacteria bacterium
GCCGGAATACCGCGCCTGGGCATTCAGCAATGGTGAACAGCTAGCCCCCGGTAGCTGGCAACTCAGCGTACAGCTCACTCGTCTGGGGGGTCAGGTGGACAGCTTCAATTTTTCTCCCAATGGAGATTACTTATTGGGTGACAGAGAAGTGACTGAACCGCATTCCTTCGATGTTCACGTCGATGCAACTTATCAGGGTCGCTCCTATTCCTTCGAATACGAATCACTGGAGGGAAGAGCCGAAATCTCGGCAGCTATGGCGGCCACCATGGGAATAGGCGTGCATGTGGCATCTTCACAGATCCTGCACCTCACCGAATTGTTGTACGGCAAGATCTCACCGGATCCGAAGCAGGTCAGCCATATCACTGCCCGATACCCGGGATTAATAATGAGTGTCAACCCGGAACTGGGAGATACCGTTAACGCCGGTGATCTGGTGGTCACTGTGGAAGCGAACGACAGTCTGCAGACCTACGAGATAACGGCGCCTATCAGCGGCGTCGTGGTCGACAGCCATGCCAATCCCGGTGAATACGCCGGAGAACAACATCTGCTGACCATCGCCAATTATCGGGATGTGTGGGCCGACCTTAATGTTTTTCCGGGCCAGGCACAGCGGGTGCGAGCCGGGCAGGAAGTCATCTTGCGCATGGGCGAGCTCACCGCTGATAGCTCCATCCGTTATCTTAATCCTGGCGAAGGAATGTCACCCCATGTCGTAGCGCGAGTGCCGGTAGCCAATCCAGACCTGACCTGGACGCCGGGTCTGTTGGTGGAAGCCGATGTGACCGTCGATCGATTCGAGGTCTCGTTGGCGGTAGACAATCGGGCGCTGCAGCAATTCCGTGACTCGCAGGTCGTGTTTATCCAGATAGGCGATGAATATGAGATTCGCCCCCTGCAGTTGGGACGCAGCGATTCACGCTTTACTGAAGTGCTCAGTGGATTGAATCCAGGTGATCGCTATGTGGTGGAGAACAGTTACCTGATTAAAGCCGATATCGAAAAATCCGGTGCGACCCATAGTCACTAGCAAAGCAGTTAACAAGCAGGTAGAGAAAATAGTATTCGTGAACAGGCATAGAGATACCAATGATTAACTATTTGCTGCGCCTATCCATACAACAGCGCTGGCTGGTTGTCGCGATGGTGATAGGACTCAGCGTGCTGGGGGGTTGGAACTATTTGCAGCTCCCCATCGACGCGGTGCCGGATATTACCAATGTGCAGGTGCAGGTAAATACAGAGGCGCCAGGTTATTCGCCGCTGGAAGCAGAGCAGCGCATAACCTTTCCCATCGAGACCGGCCTGGCCGGGCTGCCCAATCTCGCTTATACACGATCGATTTCCCGCTATGGTCTTTCCCAGGTGACTGTCGTCTTCGATGAGGGAACCGACATCTATTTCGCACGTAATTTGATCAACGAGCGATTGACAGGCCTGCGTAATCAGATACCGCCTGGCCTGGAACCGGAAATGGGCCCCATTACCACCGGTCTCGGTGAAATCTTCATGTATACAGTCTCGGCACTGCCCGGTGTGGTGCAGGCCGATGGTTCGCCCTATGACAGCACCGCACTGAGGGAAGTGCAGGACTGGATTATCAGACCGCAGTTGGTACAGGTGGAGGGTGTAACCGAGATTAACACTGTAGGTGGCTACGAGAAGCAATACCATGTGACACCTGACCCTACAAGATTGCTACGTTGGGGCATCAGCATGGAGCAGGTAGTGGAAGCGCTGCGCAATAACAACGACAATCGTGGCGCGGGCTATATCGAACCCAATGGCCAGCAACTTCTGGTGCGATCCCCGGGCCAACTGCAGACTATCGAAGACATTGAAAGTGTTGTGCTGGCAATTCGTGATAACTCACCGGTGCGAATTTCTGATGTAGCAGAAGTCGTTATCGGTAGCCAGCTGCGCACCGGCGCCGCAACTCGTGACGGTGAGGAAACGGTACTCGGTATCGCATTTATGTTAATGGGCTCCAATTCCAGAACCGTGGCGAGGGATGTTGCACTCAAACTGGATGAAATCGGGGATTCATTGCCACCTGGTGTCGTTGCCGAAGCAGTCTACAATCGTACCGTTCTCGTGGATGCCACGATCAACACGGTGCAGGATAACCTTCTCGGTGGCGCGCTGCTGGTAATCTTCGTATTGTTTCTATTGCTGGGGAATATGCGTGCCGCGGTGATCACCATGGTGGTGATTCCGATCTGCATGCTGGGTACCTTTACCGGCATGGTGACATTCGGTGTATCTGCCAATTTGATGAGTCTCGGCGCATTGGATTTTGGATTGATCGTGGATGGCGCCGTGATCATCGTTGAAAATAGCGTACGGAGACTGGCATTGGTCCAGAAAGAGAATCAGGCATTGCTTTCCCAGGAGCAGCGATTACAAGTGGTGTTTCAGGCCACCAATGAAGTCATTCGGCCCAGCTTGTTTGGCATCGGTATTATCACCTTTGTGTATATTCCCATCTTTGCCCTGAGTGGAATAGAAGGCAAGATGTTTCACCCCATGGCGATCACGGTGATTATGGCGCTTACGACAGCGATGGTGCTGAGTTTCACACTGGTGCCTGCGGCGCTGGCAATCTTCATGAGGGGAAGAATCGCCGAGCGAGAAAATCTATTAGTTCAGGGATTCAAAGTAGTCTACCGGCCACTATTGTTATTTTCTTTGAAGTTGCGCTGGCTGGTGCTTGGTGCCGCCGCTCTGTTCGTCGCCTTCTGCATCAATCTGGCGACTACGCTGGGTTCAGAATTTATTCCGCAACTGGATGAGGGCGATATTACTTTACACGCCTTGCGAATTCCGGGAACCGGATTAGAGCAATCCATCAACATGCAACTGGCGTTGGAATCGCGTATTGCAGAATTTGCAGAGGTGGACCTGGTCTTCTCGAAAATCGGTACTCCTGAAGTGGCTAACGACCCGATGCCTCCAGGAGTGGCGGATACCTTTGTGATGCTGAAGCCGAACCTGGATTGGCCGAATCCTGACAAGACCAAGGCGGATTTCCTGCAGGAACTGGAAGATGCCGTCATGCAGTTGCCTGGAAACAACTACGAATTCACCCAGCCCATCGAGATGCGCTTCAATGAACTGATTTCCGGTGTACGCGCCGATCTTGGCATCAAGGTATTCGGCGACGACCTGGACCAACTGGTCATCCTGGCGGATGAGGTCATGGCGCTGGTGGAGCCCATCGAAGGAGCCAGCAACGTACAGATGGAACAGGTTACTGGCTTACCTATCCTGACGGTGACGCCGAAGCGAGACGTGCTGACTCGTTACGGTATTAATGTCAGCGAACTGCAATCGCTGGTGGCTACCTCCATGGGTGGTGAGACGGCGGGACTCATATTCGAAGGCGATCGCCGCTTCGAGTTGGTAGTACGATTGCCAGAGAAATTGCGAACCGACATCAACCGCTTGAGACGTCTACCCGTGCCAGCAGCCTCCTTCCCTGATGGGCCAGGCTATGTGCCGCTCTCGGAAGTCGCGATTATTGAGACAGCAACTGCACCCAATCAGGTGAACCGGGAAAATGGAAAGCGTCGGGTGGTTGTCACCTCAAACATTGAAGGGCGTGATCTGGGATCTTTCGTGGCGGAAGTCCGTGCGCGTATCGATTCGCAGCTGGATTTACCGGTGGGCTACTACGTGGAATACGGTGGCACTTTTCAACAACTGGAATCGGCACGGGATCGGCTAACAGTGGTTGTTCCGGTGACCCTACTCATTATCTTCGGGATTTTGTTGATGGCATTCGGTTCGTTCAAGGATACCGTCATTATCTTTACCGGTGTGCCTCTGGCGCTCACCGGTGGTGTGCTCGCCCTGTGGATGCGTGACATGCCGCTCTCCATATCCGCCGGTGTCGGCTTTATTGCCCTATCGGGGGTCGCGGTGCTCAATGGCCTGATCATGTTGACTTTCATCAGGCGCCTGTTACAAGAAGACGGTGACTTGATGCATGCCATCGTCGAAGGCGCCTTAACCCGCCTGCGGCCCGTATTGATGACTGCAATGGTAGCCAGCCTCGGATTTATTCCCATGGCGCTGAACACCAGCATCGGGGCGGAAGTGCAAAGGCCATTGGCGACAGTGGTAATCGGAGGAATTATTTCATCGACGTTGTTAACATTGTTTGTACTGCCAGCATTCTATCGCATCGTGCACTGGCGCGAGCTGAAAACCCCATAAGATAATTGCAATCAGAGGCGAGTAATGAAGAAGAACAATTTTCCGAAAGTTTCGAGACGAGAATTTACCCAATCCCTGCTGCTATCGGGATTGGCATTAGCAAGCGGGTTAATTAACGGGACCAGTACAGCGCAAACCAGCAATCCCTTACGTATCGGCATCATCGGCTCGGGACGTATGGGCGGCGCCGTGGATCTGCGCTGGGCGGAGGCCGGGCACACGGTGTTTTTCTCCTCCCGCAACCCGGATCAGCTGGGTGAACTGGTGCAACGCGCTGGCAACAACGCACAGGCCGGATTTCCCGCCGAAGCGGCTGCGTTCGGTGACGTGATACTCATCGCCGTACCCTACGGGGCCCTGCCGCAGATCGGTGAGGACTACCGGGCGCAAATGGCCGGCAAGATTGTCATAGACTGCGGTAATCCACGCGCCGACCGCGACGGGCCCATGGCGGACGATGCCATAGCAAGAGGCACCGGAATTGCCGGGGCTGACCACCTGCCAGGCACACGTCTGGTGCGTGCGCTGAATGCGATCAGTTTCATGCATGTGAACCAGCAGGCCCATCGAGAAGGTGAATTAATCGGTGTGCCGATTGCCGGCGATGATCCTGAAGCGGTTCGCATTGCCACCCAACTGGTGAGCGATGCAGGCTTCGATCCCGTGGTCGTAGGAGGTCTTGATAGTGCACGCCGTTTTGACCGTGGCACAGAGGTCTATGTGCGGGGTCTGACTGCGCGTGAGATACGTGACGCACTGAATCTCTAATCAAGAATGGGTCATAGTGACAAATCCATTGCTTATTCCTGAAACTGTTATTGATGCAAGCTATCCAAAAAGAAACAGATCTATCCCTATTTCTTCACTATGAATACTCAATCCGGTACTTTTCCTAGTAAAGACGGGCTGCGCCTTTATTGGCAGGGTTGGCTGCCTCCACCAACTCACCGGGGCACAATACTGATCATACATGGTGCAGGTGAGCACTGTGGCCGCTATGGAAATCTTATCGAGTATTTTGCTAGTCGGGGATATTGCCTGTATGGATTTGACTTTCGAGGACACGGGCAATCTCCGGGTAAGCGATGCCACGTTCTAAGTTGGCAGGAATATCGAGAGGATCTGCATAGTTTCCTGGCTTGGGTGATGGCACAAGAGCTTCACGAACCACTGTTTCTGTTCGGGCATAGCATGGGAGCCCAGGTAATGCTGGACTACCTGACGAACGATAGCGCCAGCAAAATCGAAAACAATAAGCAAGACGAATTTTGCAAGCGAATTTGCGGTGTGATCGCCTCCGGGGCGGCCATCGCTGAACCCCCGGTTAATCCTATCATGCGCATGCTTGGCAGGCTGTTGTCTGTTGTGTTGCCCAGCTTTACGATCAGTAGTGGATTGAATACAGATCACATCAGCCGGGATCATTCGGTGGTGTGTGCCTACAGGGATGATCCACTGGTGAGTTCAGAAATCACCGCTCGATGGGCAACAGAATTCTTAAAGGCAATGCAGCGAGTTCAGTCAAACGCACACCGGCAACCCATGCCAATTTTTATGTACCACGGAGGGGAAGATCAGATTATTCCACCTGAAGCAAGCAGGCAGTATTTCAGCCATATGAAGCTGCCAGACAAGCAATTGAAAATCTACGCTGGTGGTTTTCACGAACCCCACAATGATCTGCAAAAATTAGAAGTGTTCGAGGATATCGAGAACTGGATGGACAAACAGGAATAGATCTATTTCTTGCTTACAGCGGTGTCACCTTGATTTGATTGTTATGTGTTGCCTACTTAGATGTAAGAGGAAACTTTTTAGGATTTTCAATAGACTCAAGTCCTAGATCTATGTCTAGTTCTGGCCAGTAAAAATGACCTGAAGAAACCTCTTCCACGGCTATTACTTTGCCTATGGGGGCGTCCTTGAACCAAGGAAAGTCTTTATAGGATAGAAACAGTTCTTTGCCACTACTCAATAACCAAATGCCATGGGTAGACACGTTTGTGACTTCAGTTCCCGAAGTGTGAGTTCCAAGCTGTGATGAGCTCATTTTCATGATCCTCGACAATTCTTTGGATTTTAGCCAATTGTTGCTCAGAAAGCCCGTAGTTTCGAGCTAGTTCAATGGTAGGTTCTAGCCAGTATTTCGCTTCACCGTCGGAAGAATGGACATGCACATGTTTGCGTTCTTCTTCTCTAGAGAAAAAGTAGAATCTAAATCCTTTCTCTCGAAAAACTGTTGGGCTCATAGACTAATTCTCAAAACACATAACGCCCTTGTTAATGGGAGCAACGCAAGTTGCGTCCTTTATTGAACTGTTGGTTATGTGTCGAATTATGCGTTTAGTCATGATATTTGTAATTCAGTGCTAATTCTTGCGTACATCACTCATGAATTTGATGGTTCCAGCTACAATAAATGTCCAAACAACTACAGCGGCCCAAGTTCCATATTCCCAGACTTCTCCAGGCCAATTTAGATTAGCTAGCACTACGATATTGGCTAAATAGTTTGCGGATGAAATGAATTGATATTGGCCGACAATGAGAAAATATGCCACAACGAAATAGAGAGCATTAACAATTAGGAGCTGAGACTTCGTAAGTTTAGAGCCGACTAGATACGCCATTACAAGATACGCAGTCACTAGCGAAACAAAGCCCAAGAAGTTGGAAATGATATTAGCCTGAACTGCTTGAAGAGCTTCAAAAGTTTCAATCTCATTCATTTATGAGCACTCTCGATTCTTGAAGATGAGCACATTGTCGGCACACATAACGCTCTTGTTAAGGCGCAGGTCTCGCCACGCGGCAAATGCGGATAAGATGGCCGTAGGCCATCCGCATTTGTTGTGTGGCGAGGCCGTCCCATTGAACAGTTTGTTATGTGTCGGCATCACTTTTTCTGTACCTGGTACATAAATATCAATGAGCCAATTATTCCAAGCAATTGTATGCTGCCTATCCAGTATGCCGCTAATTGTACGAGTCTTGAAGTCGATTCATCTCCCCCTCCATAGCTAGCCGCTCGACTAAGGAACATGAAGGATATAAACGCGAAGAAAAGCGAGGATGAAACAAATAGGGTGGTGATTAGTGTTTGTTGAAACTTTGTAAGCTCCTCGCCAGCTATATAAGCGACAACTAGATATCCTGTTACAACAGTCAGATACAATGATGTTGCTGTCATTGAGGCAATTATAGATTCTCTTAATAGTTCATTTATTTCAAAAAAACCCATTCGATTTCCTCATGATCATCTACGTCGAGACACATAACGCTTTTAATAAAGAGTGCGCGTAGCGCATCTCTTTGATTTGATTGTTATGTGTCGGCCGCGCCATCAAGTATTGCCTTTATGCACATAAGCGTACTCCAAATATCCAATGCAGCCGAAAAATGTACCTGCAATAGCAAGAGCGGGTAGCAGTGTATACACAGTAGGCGGATTGAGCATTATTTCTACTATTCCTTCGGCCAAATTGGAAGTCGAACCGTTACTTATGGCCAATTCTTGGAGATCCAATGCAATTCTGTTTCTCAATGACTCCAGATTACCGATACCATAGCCTAACCAAGCCGAGAAAAGGCAGTAGAGTGAGATAACGGAAACCAGTAAAGTTCTATTTAGTTTATTCGCGGCCAAATAGGCTATAGCTATAAGACCAAAAGAAACACCCCCCCAAAACTGGAAAAGAGTCCAAAGTATTTCAGCCGTTCTTGTCCATTGATCTACTAGGTCTGCTTCATTCATAGAATTTTTCTACACATTTAGAAAATTACGAGACACATAACGCCTTTAATAAAGAGTGCGCGCAGCGCATCTCCTTGATTTATTTGTTAAATGCCCTCGGCACTTTCTACGGGCTCAGCGTGAAAGTTTCCGATGTGATAGTCATTGCCCCATCCGCCACGCAAAAACTCTCCGTTAATTTGGAACTCGCCTAGCTCTCCAACAAGCGAATCCCTTATGTCACATACGCCAGCAATCAGATCAGCAAATATATAACGCCCCCTTACATAATAGGACGGCGCTGCCCAATATTTCGGGTTGGATTGAATAGTTTCCGAATGAATAATGATTCTTCCAGATTCAGGAGTTGGCCCCCAGCATGCACCATAGGAAATGGGAAGATCTGTAAATTCTAGATCCATTGTACCTAATACATTCTCCCGGTTGTCTCTGATTGTAACTAACCATCTGCTGGGCACTTTCCAAGAGTCGGGTACCGACTGGCTTGTTAGATAATCACGATCAACCGATGAAACCGTAGCACATGAACTTGTCAGCAAAATGGCAATTGTGATTATCAGGCTTTTCATAAGCTGGAAAGGGCATTTAACGCTTTTAATAAAGAGTTCGCGAAGCGAATCTCATTGATTTGATTGTTATGTCGCGCCATCACTGGCACTTGCCAATATGTCAAATATGACATAAACTACTCCTCATGAGCCCAAAGGACAAGCCACTGGTGTGGCTCCATGGAGAGGTAAAAACACCTCCCCTTTCTGCAGCGGCCAGGATTGAGGCCGGCTACCTGCTGAGAGTATTGCAGAGTGGGGAAATGGTTTCCATGCCTCGCTCTCGGCCAATGCCGCCGATTGGACGCCGGTGTCACGAACTTAGGATTACTGACGAGAATAGGATTTGGCGAGTAGTTTACCGGATCGACACCGATGCAATTATCATCGCTGAAGTGTTTGAAAAGAAAACGGCTAAAACACCGAAGTATGTGATCGAAAATTGCCAGAAAAGATTGAGGAAATATGACGATGAAAGCAGCTAAGCGAAAGAAACTTGAAGCTAAGGGTTGGAAAGTTGGATCAGTCGAAGATTTTCTAGGTCTTTCGCCAGAAGAAGTAGCGTATATTGAATTGAAGCACTCGTTAAGCAATTCTCTAAAAGAGCGCCGTACCAGGAAAAAGTTGAGCCAAGTTGAAGTCGCTAAAATAGTCAAAACAAGCCAGTCTCGTGTTGCTAAGATGGAAGCAGGGGATCCATCAGTTTCCATTGATCTTCTAGTTAAATCACTACTTGCCCTCGGCGCCTCCCCCAAAGAGGTGGCTAAAGCTATCGCTTAGTTCTCAAGCGACATAACATTTTTATAAAGAGACCCCCTCAGTATTTCCGGTAGGTCGATTTGAAGTCTAATCCCTAGTTTTTTAAAATGGAACAGGTTTTCCAATAATCCTTGAGTTTGCTTTAGCTAGATATGCGGCCCGCATAGAATTTTGATAATTGGCACGGTTATAAGCGTGTCAAACTTGTAACTCATTGAGATACAAGCTCGAATTTTTCCTCGATTCGACAAAGTGTGCCACACAACTGGCAAAGTGTGCCAAATTTGTAGTTTTTAGAAATTTTGACCTATTCTTAGATGCTCATTTTGCAGGAAAAATATGAAAAGAAGATCAAAGGGGACACTAATAGTTTAATAGCTTAACGGCAAACCAATTCGGTTCCCCGGCTTTAAACTATTAGTGTTCCCCAGCATCCAACCGACGTGCACCCGCCAGAATAATCGACAAAGAATAGTTTCCTTCGTGACAGGCGTATTCATAGATTTGTTCTTCCGGGGCATTGCGGGTAATCGTACGCTCGCCCGTGAAGGGACTGGCATAGGCTTGCTCGTCAGTTACCGTGAAGGAATAGTGAATTTCATTGTCGCTGACCAGCGTATAGCGCTCGAGGACTTCGAAATCTTCGGATAGCGAGATTGATCGGGGAGAGGACTGTTCGGGGCGAAAGTTTTTGCTGTGCACCACCAGCGTGTCGCCTTCCCAATGGCCGACTGAATCGCCCATCCAGGAGGGAATGTTATGACTGAAGTGTTCGCTGTCTAAGCGGATAATCCGCGCATCATGGATCATCTCAGTCATGACCATGACATAGTCTTTGGTCTGCACGATCTGCATGTTCGGATTCATCATCATCGGAGTGAGTGATGGCAAGGCAGCACCGAAGATCAGGCAACGTCCCGAGAGTGGCTGCCCTTCAGGACCATCGGTATTACCGAGCCCGGCGGCTCGCCGTTTGGCTCCAAAATCCTGGAATCCTTCTCTCAAGGGAATGCGCCCATCCGGTGGGTCGAGGATTACTGAAGTCCTGAATTCTCCATGTACTCTAATCAGTTCGGGTCTTCGGAAGTGGGCCAGAAATGTGTCATCCGCTTCCTGCCCGATACGGGCGCCCTGTTCCGGTGCTCCTCTGCCGGGGTCGAGGTCGGCATCCTGGCGCACCATTGCTTCGCGCATCGCGCTTTCCAAATCGATAACATCCTGCTCGGTGTAGGTCTGCTTTGCGCCTAATCTTGTGGGGCGCTGCAGCGGAGTTCTCGAGCCGAAAAGCCAGATACCCTGAAGATCCGGATGGCCATGCTCTGTGCGGGGCATTTGCCAATCGGTAGCAGATTCTGATTGAGCGAACAGCTGCACCGAAAATGTAATCGAACACAAAATTACGATGAAACTGATTTTGGACACAATCGGATCCTGAATCTCAGCGGCATGAAATGGGAGAAGGGGATGGCGTAAAGAAGACCTCTACGCCTCCCCCTGTTATTTACACTCCCGCTACGGGTGTAGACCTCGAGAAGTCATGCTTGCTGATTGGTAGTTCTCGCACCCGTTGTCCGGTGAGAATATAAATCGCATTGGTGACCGCGGCTGCGATCGGTGGTGTGGACGGTTCGCCCAGTCCCCCCAGTGCCTCGCCGGACTCGACGATGTGCACATCGATCTCCGGTGCCGTGGCCATGCGTACCATCTCGTAATCCGGGAAGTTACCATTAGCGACACGACCCTTCTCAATCGTGATCTCACCGTATAACGCAGCAGATAAACCGAAGATGATGCCACTCTCCACCTGAGCCTCTGCCGTGTCCGGGTTTACTGCCCAGCCACAGTCGATGGCACAGGTCACCTTGTGTACGACGGGCTTATTGTTGGTATCCATGGATACTTCCGCCACTTCGGCCACGATACTGCCGAAACTTTCCTGCACGGCTATACCCAGGGCATGGCCTTCGGGCAGGTTCTGACCATAGCCGGCAGCCTCTGCCGCCACTTCCAACACCTTACGGTGCCGTGGATGGGCCTGCAGCATTTCCATGCGAAACTGAAAAGGATTCTTACCGGCACGGTGTGCGATCTCATCGGTGAAGGATTCGGTGAAGAAGGTCTGCTGCGAATGGTCCACGCTGCGCCAGGCCGCGATAGGAACATGGGTATCGCCATCGACTACTCGAATCGACTGGTTCTCGATTGAGTAGGGGATATGTGCGGCGCCGGGTACCTGGATGGGGCCGGTGAAACGGTTATGCCAGGCCAGCACATTGTCATTCGAATCGAATGCCGCCTTGAAATTGCTGTTCACGGCGGGGCGGTAATAATCCTGCTGCATATCGTCTTCGCGGCTGAAGATAGTTTTCACCGGCACATCGAATTCTTTGGCAATCAGGGTGGCGTGATCGATCATGTTCCAGTTAAACGGCAGGCGTCGACCGAAGCCGCCACCGCAATAGGTCTGATGAAACGTCACATTGTCTTCGTTCAGCCCCGCGATACTTGCAACCCGACCCTTAATGCCAAGCGCATCCTGGGTGCTGGTCCACAGATCTGCCCTGTCGTCTTGAATGTGCACCGTGCAGTTCATCGGTTCCATTGGCGCGTGGGCCAGGTAGGGAACGCGGTAGTTACCTTCGATGATGTCGGCGGCGGACTCCAGTGCTGCTTCGGCGTCACCACTTTCAAAATCCTTGCTGCCATTGCTCTCGGCCAGTTCCTGGTCGAAACGCGCC
>DMJN01000283.1 GCA_003451715.1 Gammaproteobacteria bacterium
CATGCTGGTAGTGAGCAATGCTGAGCTGCCAGTAGAAGTCACCGGTTCATCGGATAGAGCCAGGAATGAGAGTATGGCATCCAGAAATACCTGCATGGCAAAGGCCGCGCTGAGGGTGACGGGAAACTTCTGCTGTTCTTGAAAGATCAGGAAACAATAGATCATGAACAGGCCACAAATGGTGTTCATGCCGATAGTGATAAGTAGTTCCAAGCGAAAAAGATTCAACTGGAATTGAGGGTCGATATGCGAGGCGGTCATACCATTGAGAAGATAGAGCACCACCATGAGAGCCATGAAGGCGAAAACTCTCGCACTAGCCGCGCGAGGATCAGTCTTCAGGTATCCTGCAGCGAGCAGCAATATTGACAGAATCGCAATGACCTGAGCGCTGAATAACAACAGTGGATTAGGCAAAGTCTCCATCCTTATTGAAGTTAGGGAGCCTCTGAACAAGTACTGCTCCAACGATACCGGAACACCTGTAAAAATTCAAAAGATTAGCCGCGGAATCGATCTTCGAGATCATTTAACACCCGATCCACACTATGGGTATGTTGCTCCGCCAGATCGTGTTGATTAAAGAGATTTATGGAGCGCTCAGTCATGCGACCGAATTGAAGCACCTTCTCGAATAAGCTGTCAGATCCGGTCTTTTGCAAGATGAGATCAATCAGGAAAGCCCCTAGTGAGAGTGCACTCAAGAAGAAATCTCGAAAAGCCTCGACGTATAACTTGATCTGAAAAACCAGCAGTCTTCTCAACTGTGGCCACAATTTTTCAATTTTCTCAGTATTTTCAGATGGTCGCTCTTGCATCACTCGCTCCAACTTTTCCAGCAATCCCAGGATCAATTCTAACTGTTAAGACTTGGATTTACTGTAGGCGCGGATGAAAAAAGGATCCGGCCACAGGTCAAGAGAAATTGACCTGTGGCCAGGACCAAGCGCAAAAATTCCTTGCCTGAAGTCGAAGTGGTTAACGCTAAACAGACTTTAAACACGCTACATAAACAGGCTTACAGTGCATCGGCTTCGGTCATGAGTAGAATCATTCACGAACCGTGCCAGCTTCGTATGCTATTGATTAATAGGCATTATTTTTGAAAAGAGTATCTTTTCATTAGGAATTTTCACCACTTGATGGAGTTTTTAACCGCCTGAATGGCAGGACGACAGTAGGCCAATAGCAGAAACACAGCCAATTGTGAGTCTTGACTCCTGAATCGTATCCATTTGCTCGTAGGATTCTGACTAATAACAACCTGCCTGTTGTGCCCGCTGCACAACAAGCGCCAAGACAGTATCGATGGATGGGGTTTCGATTTTGGTCAGCCTGCCCATCTCCTGTACCACCGTTAACAATGCATCAATTTCCATGGGGCGACCTTGCTCGAGATCCTGCAACATCGAGGTTTTGTGTGCACCCACATTGGCTGCGCCATCGATTCGCTTTTCGATGTCTACCGAAAACCTGACTCCCAGGCTCTCCGCAATCAGCTGCGCCTCTTTCATCATGTGGCGTGCGATGTCTCGTGTTCCCGGCTCGGTGGCAATCACATCCAGAGTAGCATGAGTGAGTGCGCTAATCGGGTTAAAACAGAGGTTGCCCCACAGCTTAACCCATATATCGTCTCTTATTCTGGGTCGAACCGGCGCTTTGAGTCCCGCCTGGATAAGTGCCTGGCTTAGTGCCACTACCCGGTCGGACTTTTCTCCATTGGGTTCACCCAGCGTAAAACGATTGCCTTCTACATGTCGAATGACCCCGGGCTCCAGCAGATCACAGGCAGGGTAAACCACGCAGCCTATGGCACGCTCCGGTCCAATCTGCTGCCACTGCTGATCATCCGGATCAACCGTGTGCAGGCGCTTGTCCTGCAGAGGCCCATCGACACCATGGAAGTACCACCAGGGAATGCCATTGACCGCAGTCACTACAGCCCCAACCGGTCCCAGGAGCGATACGAGCTGTGGCACTATCTTAGGTACCGAGTGGGCTTTCAGCGTCACGATGACATAGTCTTGGGGTGGTAAGCTGGCAGGATCATCGGTGCAATTCAGTTGATGGGTGCTCTCACCCTCTGCGGTGATCAACCTTAATCCTTTCTCCCGCATGGCTCTTAAGTGGGGACCCCTGGCGATCAGGCTGACTTCTACTTCTGTCGCTGCGAGCATGGCACCCAGATAGCCGCCAATGGCGCCAGCACCATAAATACAAATTCGCATCGCCTAATTCCCTAGTTTTCTTAGAAGCATTGCTTTAGTCAGAGCAAGGCAAGTCTAGCTCAATGCTAACTGCACTTCGAGTCAAAATGGATCCATCGCAACGGGGCAATCTGATAGTCAGCATAGAAAGAGCACCGGCTTCTGGTTTAGCGCAAAACTTACAGACTCGGCCTTGACTTACTACAGGCGGATTTAGCACACTGCGCCTTTTGCACCGAGATATCATAATGAGCACATTGGGAGAATTAGTCGCTGCCGGTAGAGATGAAGACGCTGCGATTGCCGCACCTGACCGACAAGCATTTACTTTTAATGAGTTACGAGCCCAGGTCGATTACACGATTGCTCGATTAAATGAACTCGGTGTTGGTCGTAATGATGCGGTAGCGATCGTACTTCCCAACGGGCCGGAGATGGCGAGCGCATTTATCTGTATCGGCGCCGCGGCGACTACCGCTCCACTCAACCCTGCCTATCGCGGCGAAGAATTTGATTTCTACCTGGAAGACCTGCAACCAAAACTGCTGGTTGTCGAAGACGGCACCGATTCACCGGCGGTGGCCAGCGCATCCCGCCTGGGAATTAACGTGGTCACTCTGCAGCACGGGACATCCGACCCGGCCGGTAAGTTTGAACTGATCGGTGAACCTATCGCCAACGAGGCCTTGCTGCCAGGCCCTGCACAATCGAATGATATAGCCTTGGTGCTACATACATCCGGTACCACCTCCAGACCTAAACTGGTGCCACTAAGCCAACAGAATGTCTGTGCCTCGGCGCGCAACGTCGCCCAGTCGCTGGCGCTGACACCAGGCGATCGTTGTCTGAATATCATGCCACTGTTTCACATCCACGGACTCATTGCTGCCGTGCTGGGCTCCATGCATGCCGGAGCCAGTGTAAGCTGTACACCGGGTTTCAATGCGCTGAAGTTTTTTAACTGGCTGGAGGATGTGCGGCCCAGCTGGTATACGGGTGTACCCACCATGCACCAGGCCATCTTGTCACGTGCCGGGCGCAACCGGGAAATCATAGAGAGCGTGCAGCTACGCTTGCTGCGTTCATCCTCTGCTTCCCTGCCACCACAGGTCATGCAGGAATTGGAAGAAACTTTCGATGCCCCGGTAATCGAGGCTTATGGTATGACCGAGGCGGCTCACCAGATGGCCTGTAATCCGCTGCCCCGGGGCTCACAAAAACCGGGGGCAGTGGGACTGGCTGCCGGACCCGAGGTATCGATCATGAACCAGGCAGGCGAGCATCTGGCCGCCGGCGAGATCGGCGAGATCGTCATCCGGGGTGAAAATGTCACATCGGGCTACCTCAACAACGATGAAGCGAACGCTTCAGCTTTCACCGACGGCTGGTTTCGCACAGGAGATCAAGGCCATATCGATACCGAGGGCTACTTGACCCTTACTGGTCGATTGAAGGAAATCATTAACCGTGGCGGTGAGAAAATTTCACCCCGGGAAGTCGATGAAATACTGCTGGATCACCAGAGCGTCGCCCAGGTAGTAACCTTTGCAATGCCCCACCCAAAACTGGGTGAAGAGGTGGCAGCCGCCATCGTGCTAGAACCCGGTAGCGAGCTCGATGAGAGCGGCTTGCGGGATTATGCGGCGACCCGCCTGGCGGATTTTAAGGTACCGAAGAAGGTCGTCTTCCTGGAAGAGATTCCGAAAGGTCCGACTGGAAAGCTGCAACGCATCGGTTTGGCAGAGAAATTGGGGCTGGCATAGTTGAAAGAGTTCATAAACAGAATGAGTTAAACCTGCAACAAAAAGGCACACATCGGGGAGCAGCACAGTGGCTGAAGTAAATAATAACAACGAAAGCACCACTACCAAGACAGAGAATCTACAATCTGCCGAGCAAGAGCTGGCAGCTCTTGAATTACCTGACATGTCCTTTAAGAAGATCATGGGACATTTCGGTCCCGGCATCATCCTCATGATGACCGGTATCGGCACCAGCCATATCATCACCGCCCCAACTGCCGGTGGCCGTTTTGCCTACGCCCTGATGTGGTGTATCCCGGTTGCCTATATTTTTAAATACTACGGCTTCGAGATGGCATTTCGCTTTACCAATGCCACCGGCAAGAGTCTGATCGAAGCCTATGGCACGCAGTGGAAAAAGTGGCCGCTGTGGTACGTGATGGCGACTACCCTGTTGCAGTGTGTTATCGGTCAAGCCGGACGATTGATCGCTGCCGCTGCAGTACTGTTTTTCCTTTTCAGTTATCTATTCGGTGACTCACTCGGCTTCGAGTTTCGTATCGAATTCTTCGCTGTTGTGTTAGGTGCGTTTTCCGTATTCATTTTGTTACGCGGCAGCTATAAGATTGTGGAGCGCGTTGCCAAGATCGCGGCAGGACTTCTGTTTGTTACCACCGTTTACGTTTTCTTCGTCGATCCTCCACCGCTGTCTGTCGCCCAATACTTCGTAACCTTCGATATGCCCTCCGGGTCATGGCTGATTATCGCCTCGTTTCTCGGCTTGTTACCCACCGGTATCGATGTTTCCCTGCAGGCCTCAGAATGGGGCAAGGCCAAGAAGGTCGGCATGGGAAAGATCCGACACACACTGGAAGAGATGGGACTGGCTCAGCGATTCGATCCCTTTGCACCGGACAAACACCACCTGGCGATAGACACCTCCAAACTTCCGTCTCATGCACAGACTTACTGCCAGCGTTGGTTCACCATCGGGCTGTGGGATTTCCGACTCGGCCATATCGTGTCGTTCATCATCGCCTGCATATTCCTGATTCTCGCTGCCATCTGGATGTTTCCCAGTGAGGTGGAAGGGCAAGCCGTGATCGGCGACATCGCGCGAATATTTACCGAGAGCATCGGCAATGGCCTGATGATCATCTTTCTGATTGGTGCCTTCGCGGCAACCTTCTCTACCGCGTTTAATTATTTTGACGGATGGCCACGCATCGTGGGTGCCTGTTGCCGCAATATTTTCCCTGCCACGGCGAGCCTACAAGGCATCGATAAGGACGATCTGGGAGAAGAGCACAGGAGTCGTTGGTATTCAGAATACAATATCTACCGAGCCACTATGATCTTCTCACTGGTCGCGGCACTGGGAATCATCATTGGTGTACCCAGGCCGGTTTACCTGGTGCTGGTGGCTTCCGCTCTAGCCTACTTCGTCGCGCCGGTCATCTATTTCTTCAACGTGTATTTCTGTCTTACCATCATCCCGAAGACCGACAAGGCATTCTATCCTTCCACCTTCGCCCGCTATTTCTCTTACCTGAGCCTTGTCGTTTTCATTGGACTGAGCGGAATATTGATTATTGCGCGAGTGTTTAATATCACCTTGTTCGGCGGTTAAGTTGACGGCTCTGCGAGGCGATTTAATCAGAGTCAGGCCTGGGCGTAGCGGCCGATGAATCGGAAAAGGAAAGCAGCTCGAATGTCATGCCTGCCTGTTCCTGCAGTCGTTTAAAAATTGGCGGGCCAAATACGGTAGCGGGGGTAAGGAATCCCCCAGCGATGGCGTCTTTGTCTACATCCCTGCACAAGCTTATGGCTGCCTGAGCCAACATCTTCGCGGTGGATCCGTAGCCGGGATCCCGGTCACCGGTCAGCTTAATGCGCAACTCTTCTCCCTGTGGGGTACTGCCGAAGAACCTCAGGTCATAGTATCCATTCACTTGCTGCTCCTTGCTGGGACCTTGCCCGGGCTTCGGCAGAAAGAATCGAATGACTATCCAGCGAATGGGCGCGACCGCCAATGCAAACATACCCACTCGTGAGAGTCTGGCCAGGCATTTCGCCCGTTTCTCCCCGGCTCGCCCATCGCCAGTAAGCGTGGCTTCATCGTAGCGAAATTCTTTACCATAGGGCGGCTGCATTAAGGCATTACTGCGCAGCACAATCCGGGTGTTTATTGCCGCCATAAGAAACGGACCCACCCAGGACGAGTAGTCCTCGTCATACTCCACGTCGACACTGTGCTGGGTAAGGGAAAATTCATGATTTTCCGGGCAGAGGGAATAAGAGTCTTGTAATTCTTCCCGCAACGCAGGATCTTTGGCCGCCTCCTTCACGAGATTGATACCGCTGGCGATGGTGCCTCCGGAAGCACCGCCCCTCGTCCCCTTGACGCGCATCTTGACGCGATTGCAGCAGCTTCCGAATCGTTGCAACGCGTGTTCTTGTAGAAATTTGACGCCGAGGTCAGAGGGAATCGAGTCGAAACCACAACAGTGCACGATTCTGGCGCCACTGCGCTGCGCCTCGCTCTGGTAACGGCTGATCATACGCCTTATCCACTGAGCCTCACCGGTTAAGTCACAATAATCTGTGCCGGATTCTGCACAGAGTTTAACCAGTAGCTCGCCGTAGAGTGCGTAAGGACCCACGGTTGATATGATGACGGCGGTTCTATCGCAAAGTGCCTGCAAGGATGCTTCATCGAATGAATCTGCCACCAGCATCGGGACGTTTTGGGCATTGTCTCCCAAAGCTGTCTGCAAAGCTTGCAGTTTCTGTTCCGACCTGGCTGCCATGGCCCAGTTCAGCTTGGGCTCGGCATATTCGTTCACCAGGTAGTCACACAGAATCTTGCCGACGAAACTGGTGGCCCCGTAAACGATGACATCAAAATCTTTATTGACCATACGCAAACACCTTAGAACGAACTTCGATCCTTAAAGATAAACCTGACTCCTTCTCTTGTCGAAAACCGGCTTATCTCATTGAGCAGTCCTTACTGGTATAACTGACAAAGCGTAATTCGTCAAACCGAATCGATCCATCCATCCGATTGTGTAACCAGGTTGATGAGATAGTGGTTCAAGCAGACAAAGACCGGAACGGGTGAGAAATTCGTTGTACTTGTGCCTGGCTACGGTTCCCTGTTTGCATCTCCGGCCTGATCAGGGAAGACAATGTAAACTAACCAGACCATAACGATTAGGACAATACAGGCGCCCGCCTGATGAAGACTGGCGAGTCCAATAGGTATTATGTTTATCAGGGTTAGTACTCCTAATAAGAACTGGCCCAATACAACAATCATTAACAGCGATGTCAGACGTTTTACTGATGAACAACCAGACCGCCAGGCTAATATGAATAAAACGCTCGTTATTGCCATTACTAAGACACCTATCCAGCGATGTAAAAACTGCAGCATCGTATTATTGTCTAAAAGATTTAGCCAGAACGGTGTTAGTTGCATAGCCATTTCAGGCAAAAACTCACCATTCATCAGTGGGAACGTATTGTATCCAAAACCTGCCCGGCTTCCAGCGACAAACGCACCATACAAAATTTGCAATAGTAAAATAGGTACCAAAGTATAGGTCAAGGTGCGGAACAAATCTGTCATCTCGACTCGATTGATCTTATACAAGGTCAATACCAACCAGCTTAAGTACCCAAGAATGAGTAATGCCAACATCAGATGAGCCGCAAGCCTGTAGTGGCTGACTCGAGGTATGTCGACAAGGCCGCTTTTAACCATGTACCAGCCCAACACCCCTTGTAGGCTTCCCAAGACCAAACCTATCCATAATTTTGGCACCATCGGTTTTTCTATCTTGCCGAGCATCAAAAAAAGAACGAACGGAACAAAATAGATAATTCCAATCAGACGGCCAAGCACTCTGTGCCCATATTCCCAATAATATATCTCTTTGAAATCATCCAGCGACATACCTGTGTTTACTTTTTGGTACTGGGGATAGTTTTTATAAACTTCAAATGCTTGTTCCCATTCTGATTCATTCAGAGGCGGCACGATGCCGACGACAGGATTCCAATCAACCATCGATAAGCCGCTTTCAGTGAGTCGAGTAATTCCTCCGACCACGACCATGCTAAAAATGGTAAAACAAACCGCAATAAGCCAGATAATGACGGCCCTATTTGATTTAGGCATTCGAAGTATCCACGTGTTGACAGGACTAGTGTGGCTACGATTATACCGTGATCCAGAAAATCAAGCCTAGTGTTTGATATTGACAAGTTAACTCCTCAAATCAACAGAAATCCCGGCTAAACCACATCCACACCGTCACCACCTTTTCCCATGACGGTGTTAGAAACCGGGGTCACTAATAGTTTGGTAATTTAATGGGCATAGTCGGTCTAGAGGGGTTCTTAAAGTTACTAAGTTATTAGTGTGCCCTTATCTCCACTGTGGAAATTGGAAGCCTAAGCTCCTCAGTCACCGGATCTACTGACATATGGAAATGCCAGTTTTTGAAAAGCTTCACCCCTTTGATTTGATCCCTTGGTTCTAGTTGCGCAGGGTTTCCAGCAGCCGCGCGGAGGCATGACCATCCATCGGCAGATTTTGACTTTGCTGGTAGCTCCGGATGGCGCCTCTGGTGAGGCTTCCCACCCGACCGTCGGGCTCTCCAGAGTCAAATCCGGCCGCATTCAGCAATTCCTGTAACTCCTGCACATCCGCCACGCTCATCGCCTGCTCATTTTCCGGCATGCGTTGGATTGCCGCACCGCCGGTATAGCGATCCGCGAGATGGCCCACAGTCAGGGCATAGAAAGTAGAAGGGTTGTACACCATGGTGGCTCGGAAGTTCGCATAGGTCAGAAACGCAGGCCCGGCAGCTCCAGCCGGCAGAATGACGGATGCCTGCATGTCGGCGACTGGAATCGGTTCACCACCAAGTTGAGTAATACCCAGGTCACGCCACTCTTGTAAATCTTTGCGTATACGGGGCCCAGTCAGACTGAAATCGAAGTCTGGTGGTAGCACCACTTCCCGGCCCCAGCGTTCATCGCCACGCCAACCCGATTGAGAGAGAAAATTTGCGGCGGAGTGAAAGATATCAGGCAAGCTGTTCCAGATGTCGATCCTGCCATCGTTGTCGCCATCCACACCGTAGTTTGAAAAAACCGAAGGCAAGAACTGCAGTTGTCCCATTGCTCCAGCCCAGGAACCGCTCATGCTGTCGGGAGCAATATGGCCTTCATCGAGTATCTGCAATGCAGTCAATAATTCACGCCTGAAGAAATCGGCGCGACGCGGATCATAGGCCAGTGTGGCGAGCGCCTGCAATACCGAGAAACCACCGGTTGCCCGTCCATAATTACTTTCGATTGCCCAGAAGGACACCAGGTAGTGTGGCTGAACGCCGTAACGCCGCCTGACTTCTGCAAGCAACTCGGCGTGTTGTTGTAACAGGGCCTGACCCTGGCTGATTTGTCTGGGAGTAATACGCAGGCTCAGATAGCGGGTAAAGGTCTGCACAAATTCCGGTTGGCTGTTATCGAGTTCCAGAACACGTTCCAGGGGTGCTTCCAGTTCATCGAGTACACCAAGAGTCGCTTCGCTGATGCCGAGAGAAATAGCTTCGGAACGAAGTTCTTCCAACCACTCATCAAAGGTTTGTTGTTGAGCAACAAGGGGGGCACTAAAGAGCAATAGCAGCAAAAATGCATAAATCGATTTCATGCGCACATCATAATGGATGTAGAGAAGTTGTGAAACCAGGGGCACTCAGGCTGAGAGCCCGATCAGGCGGCTGACTTATCGATGTAGGCCGATACTGTTGATTCATCGGCATCTGACAACTGCGAAAAATTGAGCCCGAGGTGGTACACCTCCTGGCTAAGCCTTCGGCAATAAGCAACATAACCCTTGGATTTGATCCACCGTTGTTGCTTCTCGGAAGTTGGTAGACTAAATTCCAGCTCAATATCAGGATAGAGGCCTGCATCGGATTTTAGTGAGTCGAGTTGTGCGATGAGTTGATGTTGGCATTCGATCTGAATGCCTGAAGGTGAGAGCTTGAGTATCGTGCCGTAACTGATGATCCCGGCAACCAGCACATTGATCTGTCCATCTAATGTGACTCTCGGATATTTGCGCCGTTCGTTGTTCATATGCTCAATCAACTCTCTATAGACTCTTAGTGATCTTAGAAGAATGGGCAGTTTAACCTAGTAAATAGTCTCAATAATTTGATCCACAGCACACTTTGCAGCACTCAATGGAGTGCGAATTCTTCTTTGCAGTAGTTTTTTACTCTACAGTTTTTATTGGGCGAATCGATCCAGAATAGAGGGGATGAGGCGGCATGCGGCAATCTGCCTCCCAGCGTATAGACCAAGCGATATCAGTTTTTCAGCACTTGCCGCTTCAAGGAAGAGTTATCTTCTGGAACTGTCTGGAGTCATGGTCCATTTATATTCTGTGACATCAGGCACTACTTTAACGCCGGTGCTGAATTTAAATGGTTCCTCAGTTCCGCTGGGATAATGCATCTCGACATAGTACGCCGTATAGCCCTGCGAGGGTGGATCGAGTTTTGCCTGGTACACACCCGGCTCTACCTCGTTAAGTGGAGTACTGGTATAGGCCCTACCGATGACATCCTGGGTAAAGTTTCTACTCTCGGGATTGTGTGCCTGCCATAATAAAACCTGCATAGGCTTGTCCAGAGAAAGCAAAGTAATCGTACTATCGTCATCGACGTTCCAGGAGTAACGTGGCATCTTCACGTTGTGCACGATGGCGTGGTACCAGGCATCGATGCTATCAAATACATCCGTACCGTCCATGCTGTGG
>DMJN01000102.1:0-2158 GCA_003451715.1 Gammaproteobacteria bacterium
GTGAATTTGCAGACCCATCTGTTTCCGTACTCTGATTCGGCGCATTGTTGTACTACGGCAGAGAGCAGATTGAAAGCAGCCCTCTACGGTGGTGACGACTATGAACTGTGCCTCACCGTGTCGGCTGAGCATAGCTTAGAATTTGAAAGCGTTGCCGCTGAATCCGATATGCGAATTACCCGTATTGGCGAGATAGTAGCCGAACGGGGAATTCGCTGTTTCGATGGATCCGGTGCTACGGTTCAGATCGATGACCATGCCTATGAGCATTTTCTGTAGGAAAGCGGATTGATGGCAGCGACCCCTGACTCAATTTGGCGTAACCCGGTGCATTTCATCGCATTCGGTTTTGGCAGCGGTGCGGCACCGAAGGCACCCGGTACAGCGGGTTCGCTGGTCGCCGTTGTGCTCTATTTACCACTATCGGCGCTACCGGTGGCAGTTTATGGGCTGGTGCTGCTAGGCAGTTTTGGATTGGGAATATGGCTGTGTGGTAAAACGGCAGCTGATATCAAGGTGCACGACCACGGAGGGATCGTGTGGGACGAGTTCGTGGGGATGTGGCTCACTCTGTTTATGGCGCCCCAGGGCTGGCTCTGGATCGTGGTTGGATTCTGCCTGTTTCGCATCTTCGACATTGTCAAACCCTGGCCAATCAAGTGGGTCGATAAGCAGATCAAAGGAGGGCTGGGGATCATGCTAGATGATGTTTTAGCAGGTATAATGGCCGCCCTGTGTATCCAGGCAGCTGTTATGCTGATTGGCTGAGTGACCTGGACGAGGTATGAGGAACACTTCTTGACTCTTAAATATGTAGCATCGGCGGCACTGCCTACCCAGTGGGGACAGTTTACTATCCACGGTTTCGAAGAATTGGTAACTGGCAAGGAACACGTTGCACTGACGCTCGGCGATATTGGTGGTGACACACCGCCATTATGCCGTATTCATTCTGAATGCCTTACCGGAGACTGTCTGTTCAGCCTGCGCTGTGATTGCGGGCCACAATTACAGGCGGCCATAGAGAGTGTGGCACGAGAGGGCCGGGGTCTGATTCTGTACCTGCGGCAGGAAGGCCGAGGGATTGGGCTGCTCAATAAAATCAAGGCCTATGCCCTGCAGGACTCCGGTGCTGATACTGTCGAGGCGAATGTACAACTTGGTTTCGAACCGGATAACCGTGAATACCAGATCTGTAAACCCATACTGGATCATTTTCAGCTCAAGGCATTGCGTCTGATGACCAACAATCCCCGCAAGGTCAAAGCCTTAAAAGAGATGGGCATCGATGTGCCGGAGATTATTCCCATCCACACCGAAGCAAATCCCCATAACGAAAGTTACCTGTCGGTTAAAGTGGACAAACTGGGACACATGAAGTAATCCAGTGTCGGTTTCTCGTGAAAATTCCCACAAGAAGATTATCGTCGATTTCATCCGTCATGGTGAGCCGGAAGGTGGTGACATTCTTCGCGGCAGGGTTGATCCTGTATTGACAGAGATCGGTTGGGCACAGATGCGTCAGGCCACGGCGCTGGACAATGCTCATCAGTCCTCTTCCATTACTCCACCCTGGACAGAAATCATCAGCTCTCCCCTTAAGCGCTGCCGACACTTTGCCGAGCGCACCGCGGAGCAGTTAGACCTACAGGCCTCAGTCGATGAACAGTGGCAGGAAATCGATTATGGAGATTGGGATGGCATGTTGGTCAGCGAATGGCGCAAAGTCGCGGCGGAGCAATTCAAGGCGTTCCGCGATGACCTCTCCGCCTTAGCGCCACCCAATGGAGAAGACTACCTGAGCTTCAAACGGCGTGTACTTGGCGCCTGGCAAGCCATTGCCGACAAGCCAGACGGCAGTCATCTGCTGGTAGTCACCCATGGCGGGGTGCTGCGTGTAATCCTGCCTACCGTACTGGGCATGCCTTTGAATCGAAGTTTTCCACTCTTCATACCCTTCGCCTGCATCAGTCGCATATCGCTGCGGGAGGTTGAGGGTAAATTAAACGCCAGTCTGCTATTTCACAACGGTGCCGAATACGCTGCCGGCCCACTCGGATGATAAATCAAAAACACCCAAAATCAGCTTTTTCATAATAATACCCCTCTGCCTTTTCTCTCGTTTCATCCGTTTTGTAGATAAGTCATACCTTTTAGG
>DMJN01000102.1:2273-2549 GCA_003451715.1 Gammaproteobacteria bacterium
CCACTCTTCATACCCTTCGCCTGCTTCAGTCGCATCTCCTTGCAGATGAATGAGGGCAAATTGGCCGCAAGCCTGCTATTTCACAACGGCGCCGAATACGCTGCCGGTCCACTCGGGTGATAAATCAAAAACACTTAAAATCAGCTTTTTCATAATACTACCCAGGCCCTTTCTCTCGTTTCATCCGTTTCAACACTTGCTACGAATCCGAATTGCAAATTGATTCCATTGTAATAATTCACGGGTTGTATGAATCTGTACCCCGTCAGCACCTAT
>DMJN01000211.1 GCA_003451715.1 Gammaproteobacteria bacterium
GGATCACGACCATTCGCAGCCCCCGAAACGGGACCGATCGTTTCCAAGGAGGGCTGTAAATTATTGTTGTTCAACAATAAACGCCTTGAAAAGCTTCGGCTGGACACCCCACAATTTAACTACTACCTACACAAGTTGCGCATGCTGGAACCAGATCAGCGAATCGACTGGGCTCTTGGCATGGTCGATATCCATAATTAGGGTGTTTGGTCCTCAGGCTTTGCTCGATTAATCCGTTCAAAGATCAGNNACAGCCACAATTCCAACAACTCAATTCGACGGTGCGGGAGAAATTGAGTCAAATGGCAGAGGCACACACCCTCAACGCTGGCGACACGTTTGAGCTCGTTGACAGCCACTGGTGCCTGATTACCGAAGGTGACGCCACACTCAACGGGCATACCATGTTTCACCATGAAGACTATGGATCACGACCATTCGCAGCCCCCAAAACAGGACCGATCGTTTCTAAGGAAGGCTGTAAGTTATTGCTATTCAACAGCAAACGTCTCGAGAAACTTCGGTTGAAAACCCCTCAATTTAACTACTACCTACGCAAAATGCGTATGCTGGAGCCAGATCAGCCAATCGACTGGGTGCTTGGCAGAGTCGATATTTTTGAGTAGGGATTCTCAGGCTTCATTCGATTAATCCGTTCAAAGATCAGCCACTGATTCTCCTGACTATTTCAGATTTATGAACTCTCCCGTTTCCACATTTCAAATCCTGGCACTTAACGATGCAGAGGCATCGGAAAACAGGATTCATAGTGATGAGGTGGCGGAGAAATACGGATTCACCAGTGCACTGGTCAGTGGTGCCAATGTGTTTGCTTACATGTGTCATCCGCTGCTGCGGACTTATGGTGAAGACTGGCTATACAGAGGCATCATGGATGTGGTGTTTCTCAAGCCCGCCTATCAGGACAATCTACTGACGATACACACCGAACAATTGGCATCGGAAACCAGCGAGCGAAATCATTTAACGAGCGCCTATAATGAGCAGAATGTGTTGCTTGCTAAACTGGAATCCTGGCTGCCAGAACATTTACCACCGGTCAGCGAATTGGCAGCAATGACCGGAGAGGACCACAAGGAAAAGCGGGTCGAGATAGCATGGGATCTAATTGAGATTAATAAACCCGCACCGGCGTACACCTGGCAACCCACGGAGGCAGACAATCTTGAGCATGTTAAATCACAGCGTGACCAATCCCCGCTGTTTAGCGGAGAACATGCGCTAATTCATCCCTATTATTTGATCGATGCCTGCAATAAGGCATTGAAGCGACTGTTCATTGTTCGGGCTTGGCTACATACCGGGAGTCGTATGACGCTGCGCAAACCCATCAGAGTCGGGCAGCTCGTCGATGTACATGCGATTCCAATACAAAAATGGGAACGCAAGGGGCATCAGTTCATCAAGCTTTACATCGCCATGTGGATCGACCAGGCAGTAGCTCTGGAGGTTGAACATACCGCGATATTTCGAATCGCTGACTGAACCAGCGCCACGACTCAAAACTCTACTTCTGGTGCAGGTAGAATCGAGTACCACAGATACAAACATGGCCCGCATTATCGGTGCAGCCAAACTCTTCCGCCGTATTCAGAATAGCCTGTTTATCATTGACGCGCAGATCGATGCCGCTCAGGCCGGGATTTCTTGTGTCAGACAATTCGACAAAGCGGAGCGTTGCATTACTGAGCCGCAGCGAATGCTCGCCATCATCAAGCACATTTCCTTCTCCCAGGACCTTTTTCCAGATCCCTTTAACGCTGCCCGACCTGTCGCTGCGTAGCTCTACCCCAATGATTTCTTTGCACACTTTCTGGTCTACGAATTCTTTCCAGTTGTGTCCTCCTGCTGGATGCCAGCAGCCGGAAAATTCTTGCTGCTGATCCCACTCGATATCCAGAAAAGCAGTCACCATGTCCGCTGGGTGTAGCTGACAAAAACTCCAACTAGTTCTGTCTTCTTCGTGTGCAATGCGAATCCCAGCATCAATCGCCCGTTGGCGCGCTTCGATCTGAGTCGCACGGTTATCTGTCTGAACAATCACCATATAACCAGCGTCTCCTCCCATCTTTTGCAGATAACGACCGGCAGCAGTATCAGCATGCAGAGGTGCAACAAGCTCGAGAAAGTCCGTACCAATCGGAAATAACACATTTCTCAAGCCATACTTTTCGACTCCCTGATCGATGTGGCAGACATTAATACCAAGTATCTGAGTCAATTGTTCGACAACGGTTTCAAGTTCATTGGCAACCAGGCAGAGTTGACGTAGATGAATAGTCATTTAAAATAATCAATCAGCCGGACGCTTACGCACCAGCATTTTTTGTTCCCCTTCCAAGACCAGCTGCCGATGCTGATTGTGCACTGTCGATCGCAGGGTAATTACTCCCGTGGTGTTACCAGGGGTCAGGTCTACTATTTCCAAAGCCGGGTAAATGGTATCACCACAATAGACCGGCTTTAAGAATTTTGAACTCTGTTCGAGAAGACCGATAAGACTATCTTCCAGCACATGGGGTAACATTCCTGCACCTGGTGCTGTCTGAATCGCTACCTGCATACCATGAGCAAGTAAATTGGGATGCCCCCGACGACGACAGTATTCCACATCATAATGAATTGGATGATTGTCGCAGCAGGCCATCTGGAAAGCGGCAAAACTGGCTTCCCCCAGCGTGCGTGAAGGGGAAAGAAACCGCCGACCTACCTCGAGATCCTCGAAATAGCTGGAATCGCTGAGAGTGTGTTTACGGGGATCGAAATCTGGATCTATATCATTATTCATTATTCGTCCATTAAGGGCACAGTTTGTTTTCGGGTAAAAGATTACATGATACTCTCAACTAGACTGCAAGGGTGCCCCCTCTAGTGGCTGATGCCAAAATTGCCCTCCATGGGTTTAGGACGGACCAAAAATCAAGTATATTCAGCTCAGGCACGCGCATTTTAGATAGAAAAATGCGGAAAAATCATAAGCCAAAAGGGATCAGCTCTATAGCAAAATCGAGGAGTCACGCGCGGCTCAATCCGACGAAGATTTCACCTTTCACATTCTCTAAGAACCCTCTGAGCAACTCAGCGGGCTTACACCTTACTAAGCTCCTGTAATCTTGAGTGGTATTGCTGTAAGCAAAAGTGTATCAAGATGATCTTTCGACCCTATGATCCTGTGAAAGACCGCCAGGCTGTACATCAGTTGTGGCAGGAAATCCACTGGATAGATCGTGAAGACAAAGAGGATATCCGGTATATGGATATCTTCCTCGGCGCGTCAAAATCCCTGGTCGCCGAAGTCAACGGTGCGGCAGAATGTCTCGTATCATCGGCACCTGGCAACATACTGCACCTGGAAAATGAACATTCCATGGCCGCAGTGATCGCAGTAACCACCAGCCTGGTGGCGCGTAAACAGGGGCTGGCTTCACGTCTGACCGCACAGTTGATAGCCGAGGACGCAGCGCAAGGGTTCAGTACTTCGGCTCTTGGTATGTTCGAACAGGGCTATTACAGCAGACTGGGATTTGGCACCGGTCCTTATGAGCACCAAGTCAGGTTTAATCCGGCACGTCTGAATGTCACCACCAAGGCAGGTGTGCCCTTGCGTCTGACCGAAAAAGATCACCCGGACATTCATCAGTCTCTTATGAAACGTTGGCGGGCACACGGCGGCGTGCAACTATTTCCTTCTGAATTTACCCACGCAGAATTAGGTCTGACGGACAATCCCTGCGGCTTTGGCTATAAAGATAGCTCGGGAGAACTAACATATATTATATGGGGAGACATGAAGAGTGAGTATGGACCATTCAAGATTAGTGCAATTGCCTATCGAGATCGTATACAGCTGCTGGAATTATTAGCCCTCATTAAAAACCTCAGCGATCAGCTATATTTGGTAACCCTGATGGAGCCGTTTCATTTACAACTACAGGATCTACTCGTCGAACCATTTAAAGGAATGAATACAACAAGTGGCGGCAAGTATGTTGAGATAATTCGCGCCGAGGCATTCTGGCAATTGCGTATCAACGACCTGGTTGCCTGTCTGTGCGATACCCATTTACCGAACAGGTCGACGCTCTCTTCCAACCTGACGCTGACAGATCCAATCAGCCAATTCCTCGATACCGAACAATCCTGGCAGGGAATATCCGGCGAGTACACGATTCATCTGGGTGAAAATTGTGAAGCGCAGGTGGATCACAGTAAAGGGCTTCCCCTGCTGGAAGCGTCGGTGGGTGGATTCAGTCGTCTGTGGCTCGGCTGTGCCAGTGCCAATGCTATCGCCATTGCCGGGGAAATTAGTGCGGCTCAAGCGCTACTGGATTCTCTCGAGAAAACCCTGGCTCTGCCCCTGCCCAAGACCGGCTGGGAATTTTAGTAGCTTGTCCGAGACAATTACTGGCCCTGCCATTGTTGCTGAAGTGCCGCTCGGTCCACGCGATTACCCTTCAAGTACACATCCAAAATGCTGCGGGTATTGCGAATGTCTTCAAGGGGGTTCGCATCCAGGATCACGAAGTCAGCACTATAGCCTGACTGTAATAGCCCCAAGTCCTCCAGTTGCAGGTGGTTTGCCGCCTTGCTGGTCGCCGCTTGCAGCGCCTGCATGGGTGACATCCCCAGCCGCACGAAGATTTCCAGCTCACGATGCCCCGTATAGCCAAAGTGGTGGTTGGGAATCGCGCCGGCATCTGTACCGAGCACTATATCGACTCCTGCATCGATTAAAGCGGCGAAACTCTCCCGTTGTTCTGACTCCAGCTGTGGATTTCTGGAGACACTGAGTTCTCGTCGGTCAGCACCCGGCAATAATTGTGAACGCAAGTCGCTGGATAACACCTGGCCCAGAAATGGATCGGCACCGATCGCTTCACGCCGCAACTCGCCGAGGCCAAGATTTGGAATAATAAACACATTTGACTGACTGAGCTGTTCAGCAATTGCAGCATTCAATGATGATCCTATACGCCCGTGTAGGAAGCCGTGCGCGCCAGCGGTTATCAGATCAGGCATGTCTTCGGCATATTGTTGATGGATAAACACCCGCAGGCCTGCGGATCTGGCTGCTTCGATTACCGCTCCATAAAGCGATGGTGCCAGCTTCTGTTGGCTGCCTCCTCTATCGTCTACCCATAACTTGATAAATGTAAAATCCCGTGCAGCTACTTCCCTTACCGCTGCCCTGGCTTGTTCAGGATCTTCTAGACCCCATAATATGTTCGCGCCTGTTGATTGCTCCACAGCGAGCGCCTGTTCCAAAAATTGATTGTTAGGTCCCTGTCCTGGAGGTGCCATGCCCGCCGCGTAAAGCAATCTGGCTCCCTGAAATTGTTGAAGTGCTAATCTGGATTGCACTTCGATTGCCAAATCCGGTGCATCGCTTCCAGCTGAAAATACCGAAGAAAAGCCGTAGTAAGCATATTGCTGCAAATTGTCGATGAGGTTTTCCTGCGTATAATTCTCACCCCCCCAGCCGTTTCTACCCTGGTAGCCCAGATGGGCATGCGCATCGATCAATGCGGGCATTAGAGTCTTACCACTCAGGTCAAACGCAGTGCCAATCTCAGCACTGCTTAACTCACCGGCGTCACCAATGGCAACAATCGACTCGCCATCGACTAGCATGGCACCCTGCTCGATGACACTGCCATCACCGACGATGATTCG
>DMJN01000285.1 GCA_003451715.1 Gammaproteobacteria bacterium
GCCCTACCAACCGAATGAAGGGCGTCGCGTGATTGAACGCTTCAGCCCGATTAATGAAGGTGGTTTGATGTACAGCTTCACAGTGGACGATCCGGATTACGTAGATTCCTATGGCGGAGAATTCGTGTGGCCGAAGTCGGATCAGATTCCCTACGAATATGCCTGCCACGAAGGCAACTACGCCATGACCGCCACACTGATGGGTGCCAGAGTCAGGGAAAAAGAGTGGCGTGAGCAAAATGGATCTTCAAACGACCAGTAACTGAAGAAGAGTTGGGGACACTTATAAAATAGTATTTGGTCACTAAATATACGTGTCCCCAAAACACGTGACCCCATTCACGTGTTAGCATCGATCCTTAAAATCTAGCTTGTAACCAAACCCAGAATTTGTCGGTATCGGATTTGCCGGCTGCCATATCTCCCCTGTCATAAAGCGCGAATTTGACGCCCAGTGTGTAGTTATCTGAAATTGGATACACATACTGCACATCCAGCTCATCGCCAAAGTCATCGACCAGGAGAGAGTCATCGTCGGTATCAAATTCGTGATAGACCACCGTCCAGTTCCCTGAGAACACCTGTCCGCTGACACTCAGGTAGGCATCGGTCAAACCTTCAGCCGGTGTGCCAAGAAACATATCCCCCCACCCGTTGTGCGCGTGCAGGGTTGCTAGCGGAGTTGCAAAACCGTATAGAGCGTCGTCCGAACCCATCTCTTCGTAGCCTAAGCGCAGATTCACTCCGCCCAGCGTCACACCACCCTCTACGCGGTAATAGTCTGCATCGTAGTCCACTCCACCGCTGGTTTCGGATTCCTGGTCGGCATATTCCAGCAGATAGCTCACGTCGAATCCGTTGATTTCCCTGTTACCGGTGAGCCGCAGGCCGTAGGTGTCCAGTGAGTTATCGGGCCCGTCTTGTAGCTCAAGCAGATAGGCATAACCGGTTAGAGTGCCGATGGGAGTGTCGTACGTGGCATGAATCAGGTGATCCTCAGAGTCAATGTCGGCATCTTCGGCAAAGATGCGTTCGCGCTCATCTATATAATTGTAACTCAGGTTCAGACCCTCAATCGGAGTTGCCGTCAGAGTAACGGCGTCGAATGTTTGCTGGTCCTGGCGCCAGCCAACATTACCGACGAACCTGTGATTGTCATAGGTGATTAGCTGTCGACCCATTTTTGCTGTAAAAAGATCGTTGCTATATTGCAGAAAGCCCTGATGCACCTCGGTAGTCTCCGGATCGGCAATCGTCGAATATCTGCCCGGCTTGAAACCGCTGGGTCCGACGGAATAGTCATCGACTCCAGCCACTGTGCGTATATCTTTGACTTCAACCATCGCCGAGAATCCATTTACAGTCCTGGTGGTGTACGCAAGTCTGGAGCTCAGGGTCAACGCGTCGGCGTCCCTTAAGGCATTATCATCCTGCTCGACATGTTCGTATCTGAGGTTGAAAATACCGCTGACCGTGCCTCCTTCAAAAAAGGATTGAGACAGCAGTGTGGGACTGTGCACTGTTAGCGCCAGTCCCAAGACTAAGGTAATTCGGGGTGTGGGTAATTTCATAGGTAGACCCCCTTATGTCAGTTCCATTTCTTGTAGCCGCAACGTCACGGCTGTTTAGCAACGAACCATTTCATATGAGGAGACTAACTGTAGAAATAGGTCTCGCTAACCTCCACGAGATCTGAACTAGTAAGTTACTGCATACTATAGGAGTGACTATGGTATGTTTCAAATGACAAGCAATCATTGCTTTCATGAATAGCATTCATAACAAGAAAGGCACCCAATGGGAGATGATTTTGCAGCTCTGTGCAAAAAAAAGTTTCTTTTGGATAGTGGTGGATTCTTTTGTTCGAAAAGGAATCGCCGCAATCGGCAGTACCCGAGTAAGTCGGGTCATGGCTTAGTGATGGCACAGTATTCTAAATGACTCAGTACTATTGCTTGCAAGGGCCGCAAAAATAACAGCAACAGCGTATAGTGCAGTAGAATTGTGCTGATTCTACTCTCCCTTGATGTTTTTTCGGGCTCAAGCTCATGCGCCAATCACTAAACCCAAAGAAGCTGCTGATTTTAAACGCACTGTTTCTTCTATTTATATGTCCCTCCCTGCTGTTCGGCCAAGACTCAGTCAGTGCGCCGCTACGGGTAATGACTTTCAATATTCGTTACAACAATCCCAACGATGGCGAACATGCCTGGCCTAATCGCAAGGAAAGGGTAGGGAGCCTGATACGATTTCATCAAGCGGATTTGATCGGCATGCAGGAGGTGCTTAAGAATCAGATCGATGACCTGGAATCTTTATTGCCTGGTTACAGCTGGACAGGAGTAGGGCGTGACGATGGCAAAGAAGCAGGAGAGTTCTCCCCCATCTTTTACCGAACAGACCGTTTCCAGCTTACTGATAATGGCACCTTCTGGTTGTCCGAAACACCCGAGGTAATCGGCAGCAAGAGTTGGGATGCTGCCATAACGCGCATTGCAAACTGGGCTCAGTTCAGCGACCGCAATACCGGCCAGACTTTCCTAATGCTCAACACCCATTTTGATCATCGTGGCGAGCAGGCCAGGCGTGAGAGCGCCAAACTAATAGTCGATCATTTACAAGGCCTGACTGCTGAAAATCCAATAATCGTCACCGGTGATTTCAATGTTCCCCCCAGCTCGCCTGCCTATGCCACTATGCTCAGCCACTTGAAAGATTCCCGCCTGGTGTCGCAAATTCCGGCTCACGGGCCTGAAGGCACATTCGCTGGATTTGCCGTTGGATCGACGGCAAATCAGAATAGAATCGATTACATCTTCGTTGACTCATCGACAAGCGTACTGAGACAGGGCACGCTAACTGACCAGCATAACGGCAATTACCCATCCGATCATTTGCCAGTGTTTGCGGAACTTCTATTTTCCTACACGAGCGAATAGGCTATTGTCTAATTCAACCAGATTCATTCGGAGTGCTTTCCCATGAAAACAACCAGCTCTTTGATTCTCTTTGTATTTTGCAGTCTGCTCACCACCCTGGTCACTGCTGCCGATGTTTACCAGGCGCCCCGTACCGAATGGGGCAAACCGGATCTGCAGGGTGTCTGGAATTTCTCATCCAATGTACCCATGCAGCGCCCCACGCGATATGGCGAACGGCAGTTTCTCACCGATCAGGAGATAGAGGAACTTCTGGCACGGCGGGCGGAAGCCGATGCTAATTCAGACTCGGCTCTGCCAATTCCGGGTGTCGATGAGTCCTATAATGA
>DMJN01000173.1 GCA_003451715.1 Gammaproteobacteria bacterium
CCGCCGCCGTCGATCACGATTGTTTGACCGGTAGTAAAACTTCCAGCCTCAGATGCGAGTAGAACCGCGGCGCCAGCGATTTCATCGGGCTCTCCAATGCGCCGCAGTGGATACTTGGAGATGGTAGCTGCGTAGATATCCGGATTTTCCCACAGGGCTCTGGCAAAATCAGTACGCACCAGGCCGGGCGCAATGCAATTGACCCGTACATTTTTCGGCCCCCATTCGACGGCGAGGTTTCTGGCGATCTGCATATCAGCAGCCTTGGAAATGGCATAGGCACCCAGATTTTCCGTGCCTTTCAATCCGCCGATTGATGACACGATGATAACGGAGCCGCCTCCACTGTCTGCCATACCGGGAATGACCAATTGACAGAGTCGATGCACGCTGCCGATATTCGCGTGCATGACCTTGTCGAAGGATGCATCTGGAATATCCTGTGAGGATCCAAAATAGGGGTTGAGTGCGGCATTGCAGACCAACACATTAATAGTGCCCAATGCCTGTTGGGTCTTGGCAACCACGTTTTCCAATTGATCCTGGTGATTTATATTGCAGGCGATAGCGATAGCCTCACCGCCCTGTGCCTTGATTTCGGCGGCGACTTCATCGCAGGCATCCTGGTTTCGGCTTGAGACCACCACCTTGGCACCCTGCTCGGCCATGCGCATGGCGATCGCCTTGCCTATGCCTTTGGTTGATCCGGTGATTAGTGCAACCTTGTTTTCGAGACTAAATAAACTCATGTTTTCTCCATAAAAAATCCAATGCCGAATTGTATAGCCGTGTGGTGCCTGTTAACCCATCCAGGGTCTGGAGCCTTTGGAGATGCTGGTTCCACCATCGACGGGAATGACCGTGCCATTGGTATAAGCACCGGCACGCGAGGCGAGGTAGGCCACAATCCCGACTATCTCTTCCGGCTCCCCCACCCGATGCAGCGGACAGTCGTCCTCGATATCCTGCTTGAAATGCTCGAACACATAGTCCGTCATTCTAGATTCAAAAAATCCGGGAGCAACCGCATTCACGGTGATGTGTTTCGAGGCCAGATCGACGGCCAGAGATTTGGTGAGGTGGTGCAGAGCTGCCTTGCTGGCGGAATAGGCAAAAGTAGGAACCCGTTGCACTATGGGCACATGAATGCCATCCATAGAACTGATATTGATAATACGAGCCGGGTCTTCTGGTGTCGCAGCCTGCTCCAGTAAGGGTACAACATCACGAGTCAGAGAAAATACTGCATTGAGGTTGGTGTCGATGACCTTGGCAAAACCGGCGTCGGGATATTCTTCGAGTTTAGCTCCCCAATTCGCACCGGCATTGTTTATCAGGATCGACAAACCACCGAATCGACGCGCGGTTTCCTGTACCAGAGCCTGTCGGTCATCCTGAATCGTTACATCCGCAATAACGGCATAGCATTCGCCATATTGTTCAAGCTCTTCCAGTGCCTGGTCACATTTTTTCTGCTTGCGCGATGCGATGATAACCCTCACACCATTCTGCAGCAGACCCTTCGCCATGATCAGACCCAGCCCACTCGATCCACCAGAAACCAATGCTGATTTACCCTCCAGTGCGAACAGCTTGGCCACTGCGTAGGGGCGATTGAGGTCAGCCGTCATGCCTCTTCGTCCGCAATCCTTACCAGTTGCTTGCCAAAATTCTTACCCTTCAGCAAACCCCTGAGTAGCTCGGGCGCATTATCCAGGCCTTCACCGACACATTCCCGGTGTTTCAGCCGGCCATCCTTGACCCACTCACCCAGTTGCCTGGTCGCCTCCTCGTAACGATCCTGCCACTCGTAGACTACAAAGAAACGATGCTCCGGCACCGTCTCGAGTTTCTCCAGAATATGGAATGGGGTCTCGGCCTTGGAAATATCTTCATCGTTGTAATTAGAGATAAAGCCACAAATGGGAACGCGGGCGCCCTCGTTAAGTAGTGGTGCCACCGCGCGGGTCACATCACCCCCGACATTCTCAAAGTAAATATCGATACCATCCGGGCAGGCTTTGGCGAGTTTTTCCGCCAGATTACCTGACTTGTAATCCAGGCAATCATCGAACTGCAATTCCTCTTTTACGTAACGACACTTCTCAGCACCACCGGCTATGCCCACTGCTCTGAGCCCGAGTATCTTCGCGATCTGACCAACTGCCGAACCCACTGCACCGGATGCCGCGGCAACCACCAGGGTTTCTCCTGCCTCAGGTTTACCTACATCCTGCAGTCCAAAATAAGCCGTGCGGCCGGGCATGCCCACCACCCCCAGGTGTGCCGACAGTGTGCCGTTGTTGAGATCCACCTTCATGAGTCTGTCATCATCGCCATCGACGACAATAGTGGATTGCCAGCCATGGTGTGCGGCTATCCGATCGCCTACCTGCCACTTATTGGAGTTTGACTGCATTACGATGCCGGTGGACTCACCTGTCATGACGTCGCCAATCTGCATCGGTTCTATGTAGGACTTGCTATCGTTCATTCGTCCGCGCATATAGGGATCCAGCGA
>DMJN01000129.1 GCA_003451715.1 Gammaproteobacteria bacterium
TGGTACAAGAATCCGAGCTGGGACAAATTTGCGATCAGCACAGTTGTACGGGGAAATGTAGATGCAGCACCCCATGACATCGATGATGATGGTGATATCGACATGGTGCTTGCCAATTCCTTTAACCTGAGCGCTTCATCCGATGGCGGGCCCATTCACTGGTTGGAGAATCCAGGAAATCCCACGGTCAATCAGGAGTGGGAGATGCATTTCATAGATGAAGTGCCTACTTCACACCGCGTCGAGTGGGGAGATATCAATGGCGATGGCGAGCAGGAGTTGATTAATCTGCCAATTATAGGAATTGGTGCTACTTCACCAGAGTATGATGCAAACTTGCAGCTCAAGGCCTATTCCATTCCTGGTAATCTGTCTGTAGACAGATGGCCAGGCATTGTATTAGATGAATCATTACAACTATCCCATGGTTTAAGTTTGGTAGATTGGGATGCAGATGGGCGCGAAGATATTCTGACTGCTAGTTTCTACGGTGTGCACTTGTTTCAGCTGGCAACTCAGGGTAGGTCGGTGGCAAGACGCTTGATCGGAATCGGCAAGCAAGAAGCAGAGCGACCTGCCATTGGTTCCAGTGAGGTAGATGTTGGAGAATTGCAGGATGGATCACGCTACATCGCTACTATCGAACCCTGGCACGGGAATGAAGTCGTGGTTTATGTCGATGGAGCGAATGAGTTATGGGATCGCCTGGTTATCGAATCCGGGCTCGCCAATGGTCATGCCTTACTGACTGCAGACCTGGACAACGATGGATCAGACGAAATTGTCGCAGGATGCCGATCTGAGCCTTATCAATTAGTCATATACAAGAAACCTGATACGGACTCCGAATGGAACCGCATCGAATTGGACAGCGGTGGCATCGCCGTGTCCGGATTGGCTATCGATGATCTCAACGGTGATGGATTCGCCGACATCGTAGGTATCGGCTCCGGTACCGAAAATCTTGTCTATTACGAAAATTCTGGACCTTAACTCAATGACAGACAGTTTGTGAGCACTTCGACCCAGAATCCAGCGCTGGGATTTTTCCTATCCCTGATTGCTGCCGCCATGTGGGGTATGTTGCCCGTAGCCCTGAAGGAACTCCTGTCAGGCATGGATGCAATTACAATTGTCTGGTATCGATTCATAGTTGCAGCCGCTGTATTGCTTCCCTGGCTTGCCTTTAAACAGCAGCTTCCCAACCTCATCGCTGTGGGCTGGAGAATTCGCTGGTATCTGGTCATAGCTGCGGTGGGTTTATCTTGCAACTACTATTTGTTCAATTACAGTCTGAATTTCATCAATGGGGAAACCACCGAAGCCGTCATCCAGATGACGACTCTGTTCCTGATACTGGGCGGCGTAGTCTTTTACAAAGAGCCATTTATTGGTGTTCAGAAGCTGGGAACACTGCTCATTATTGCCGGGCTGGCCCTGTTCTTTAACGAGCGGCTGGTGGACATGACCAGTCTGGAAAACATGGAAACTATCGGCGTACTGATCGTATTCGTGTCAGCGGTGGCCTGGACTGTTTATGCACTACTGCAGAAGAAGCTGCTGGAAACGTTTTCATCAGTACAGATATTGTTTTTCATCTATTCGTTCTCATTTCTGGTATTGCTGCCGTTTATTACACCAGGCAGCGCCCTGCAATTGACGCCATTTCAGATGGCCTTGCTCGGATTCTGTTGTCTGAATACAGTGGTTGCCTATGGCTGTTTTGCCGAGGCGCTCAATCTCTGGGATGCTTCAAAGGTGAGTGCCGTATTGGCATTGGCACCGCTGTTTACTATCAGTAGTCTCAAGCTGACAGTCTATTTCTACCCCGCCTACGAATTCTCGGATCGTCTTTCTCTTCTTTCTATCATAGGCGCCCTGCTGCTGGTGGCCGGTTCCGTGCTTACAGCGCTGATGCCGGTCATCTATCAACGATCCAGAGAACGGGCCGCCAGTGCCCGAGTTACGGCGAACTGAGGGATTTCAGCCTCAAGCTGTCGTTGACTATCGGCTAGAAATGTTAAAAACTCGGTGGTTACCCAGTGCACTAATGCACCCATAATTAGAAAAGCAGCAACGGATATCATCATGTCGAGAATAAAGCTACTCACGGCGGTTTCAGCCGCAATTGTCTTTCTGACCAGTTCATTCCTGTACGCTGAGGTCACCCGTATAGAAATCACTGACCGGGAAACACTCTCCGATTCGGCGACGAGTGTCACCTATGAAGCCATTCACGGGGTGGTGTACTTCACTCTGAATCCGTCTGATCCGGCAAATACCGCGATTACTGATATACAGCATGCGCCCACAAACCAATCCGGGCTCGTCGAGTACTCGGCCGACTTCAAGATGCTGGTACCCCCGGAAAGCGCTGCCAGCGGCGGGTTGCTTTATATGGTGAACAACCGGGGCGGCGGCGCCACTGCGCCGGAGAATTCCTTGCAGGATCCTCTGTCGGGGATGGGATTCACCTATCTATTAACCGGGTGGATTAACGAGATTGCACCGCGTGATGGACGCCTGCGCCTGCATGCACCCATCGTGGGGTCGGCCCAGCAGCCTATCATCGGCGATGTACGCTATGAGGTCGGCGTGGGCCGTGAGTCGAATGATGTAAATATCGCCGGTGGCGGCCACCTGGCCTATGAGCCCACTGCGGCGGGATTGAGGGAAGCGACTCTGAGTCAACGACTGTATCTAACCGATCCACGCGTGCCTATCGAAAGATCTCAGTTCACACTGGACGTTCAAGCTGCAGAGGATAGCAACCAACCGGTGGTGACCCTTAATCTGCAGGGCGGCTTTCAACCCGGCTATACCTATGAGCTGATTTATGAAGCCAGGAATCCGGTGTTGGCCGGTGCCGGCATGGCGGGCATTCGTGACCTGGTGTCACTGATCCGCTACGGGGGCGTAGGCAGTGATGAGCTGCAGCAATTGGATCTTCCGGAGATTGACCACACGGTTGCCTACGGATTTTCCCAGAGCGGGCGATTATTACGCCAATATCTCTACGACGGATTCAATGCCGACCTGGATGACCGGATCGTATTCGACGGCGTCGTGCCTTTTATCGCAGGCAGCGGCTACGGCATGTTCAATAATCGCTTCGCCATGCCCACTCGCACCAACGGCCAGCATTCCAACTACCTGTTCCCCAATGATCTGTTTCCATTCACTTACGGCGACAGCACCGACCCGTTTACGGGGAAAACCGATGGCGTACTGAATAAAGCAAGGGCTAGCAATACGGTACCCAAGCTCATGCATATCCAGACTTCGAATGAGTACTGGGTGCGGGCAGGCTCTCTGCCCCACACCAATCCGCAGGGTACTGCGGACGCGGTTTTACCCGAAGAAGTGCGCTTCTATACCATTGGTGGTTCCCAGCATGGATCCGGTAACGGCATTCCACGTCCGGCTGGCAGCGGGCAGCTTCCACCGAACCCCAGCATGTGGAACCCTATCGGCATGTCTCTGGTTGTCAGCATGTATGACTGGGTCTCCGAAGGTGAGCAACCTCCGGCATCCCGTTACCCGAGAATTACCGACGGATCGCTGGTGGCATCCCACATCGATGGGCGTATTAACCGGGCTGCCTGGAATAACCTGAGTTTCGTAACCCATCCGACCGCAATCTACAAACCCAACTATGTGAATTATGGCGATCGTTGGGATGATCAGCGCATAGTCGATCAACATCCGGACTACTCGGATCAATTCTATGGCGCACTGGTGCCAGCGGTGAATCCCGATAACAATGACCTGGCAGAAAGTACCATATTGCCGCCGGCAACAATGGTGCCACTTGCCACATTTACACCCTGGAATCTGCGAGCACCGGCAACGGGAGCAGAAAGATCATTGGCGCGGTTATCGGGAGGCTATATCCCATATGCCGCCGACACGGTGACTGCCTTACAGGCGCGGGATCCACGCAATTCTGTAGCCGGGCTGTACACATCTTTCGAGAATTATCTTAATAAATATGAGGAAGCCACAGATAAGCTCATCGAAGAAGGCTACCTGTTGCCGGGCTTCAAGCAAGCGTATATGAATATCGCGCGTAGCAGCGAGGCAGTGTTCGAATAGCGTTAATCCGGGCGCCACGCGCGCCCGGTCTACGCCCTGCTAAGCGTTCGACCTTTTTTCCTTTTCCTGCTCTTCTCGGGCAGCCTTGGTGCTGTCCATTGCCATTTGCTGTATGAAAAAGGCTGTTAACGTAGGTCGATACCGTATTCCAGAAAGGCTTTAAGACATATAGTCATTTGGGCCCATCCGCCGCAATTGTCATGGGATCCTTTCAAACCCTCCGCATCGGTTCGCCAGCCGGATTCACTGATGCTCAGCATGGTGCTTCTGTCATCCAACGCTTCGAATTCCATGGAAACGGTGACTTCGTAGCGGTCATTCGTGGTCTTGTCCCAGTTTTTCGAATCCAGCACCAACTCGATCAGTTCATTCTCTCGCACCGTTTTAACCAGCACCGAGTTAGAGCCGTAATCATTCCAGGTCCATATCACTTCCGCCCCTTCCAACAGATCACTGCTGACAGCGTCGCAGAAGTACCTGATGATCGTCTCGCTGGTCACGATCGCCTGGAACACTTCGGTCACGGGCTTAAGGATTTTGGTTTGTACCGTGTAGTTTTTTGACATTTCTCCCCCCTTTCCATTCTTTAGCTTGTTAAATATGTTATAAAAATATAACATATACTTTCAATGGTCAAGCGTCCACTTCAAAATGCCGAAGATGAACAGCACGAATTGGTAATCAAGGCGATTGCCAGTGCGGATCGGCGGCTGATTTTGGACTTGTTGCGTGATGAACCCCAAACCACGGGGAAAATCTGCCAGGAATTACCCTGGTTGAACCGTTGCACGGTGATGCAACACCTGGGAGTGCTGGAGAAGGCGCGCCTGGTTATTTCAAAGAAACAAGGGCGGCAGCGCTGGAATTACCTGGATGTGAGCCCGATCCAGCGCTTCCACGAGCGCTGGATCAAGGCTTATTCACTGCCCTCGGCGAGTCTGTTGAGCAAGCTACAGAAAGACCTGGAGGCCTGCTGATTCAGTCATCCCCCGGCACATCGAACTCGATCTTCGGGAGGCGCGGCAGGGTACATAGATGAGGCGTCTTGTCATAGGATACGGCCGCCGGATCTTCGCCGCCCATCAGGTTCATGAAGCTGGCGCTGGTCTCATTCCCCAGACAGACTATGTTATCCCCACTGGCACCCGCTTTCACCAGACCGTCCCAGACAATATTGGGCGTATTAAGACCGCTTGCCTCATGCCAGGGCACCAATGAGCGATGGCGTGGCGCGGTGCCACCGCCGCGAAACTCGTTATCGTGGACGTAGATTTGTTCCGGGAATGGATCGTACTCGGGATCACTAACGGTGCGGCCACCGAGCGTAAAGCTATAAATCATGATATTGACGTTGCCGTTGTCCCAGAATTGATTCTCGAACACTTCGATATTGTCATTGGCTAACACCAGCAAGCCGGTACCCGGCGGAACATTACCGACGATATTGCCTTCCGGGGCGAAATTCTCCGTGTTGTTTCGATAAACCTCATTGCTGAACACGCGGGTCGCCTGACCACCTTGAACCTCCAGATTAGGCAGGTCAAACACCAGTATGCCACCGGTATTGTTGGTGGCCACATTGTCATAGACATCGGCAAAGGTAGAGTTCTCAATCTCGATACCGGCAACGTTGTACTCGGCTCGGGAATTTCGCACGATGATCTGGCTGGA
>DMJN01000224.1 GCA_003451715.1 Gammaproteobacteria bacterium
CTCGCCACCGTATTTAGAGACCTGCAACTGCGTATCCCCTCGATGGATACTCTTTCGATGGGCATGAGCAATGATTTCGAAGCAGCCATTGCCGAAGGATCGACTCTGATTCGATTAGGAACCGCCATTTTTGGCCCACGCGCCGATTAAGTTTCCCAGCTGCCTCGACCACAAGCTATTTCGGATTATCCAGCCCATGGTGATTAAGATAGAATAGCCGCCTAGCGCGGCTACGGTGCAATCTAGATCTTGCAGGGCGGCGAGATACATTGGCCAGGAGAGATTTTGGATAGTATAAACATAGGTTTTATCGGTGCAGGCAACATGGCGAACAGCCTGATTCGTGGATTGCTGGCCAGGGGAATGGACAGCACATCGATACGGGCCGCAGACATCGATAATGATAAGCTACAGCAGCTTGCTGCCGACTGTAAGATTACCGCCGCCTCCAATCAGCAGATAGCTGACTGCGCCGATGTGATTGTACTGGCCGTGAAACCACAGGTAATCGAGGGTGTCTGTACTGGGCTCCATTTGCCCGAGGCTGAGCAAGGACCCTTGATTGTATCTATCGCAGCAGGAATAACACTTGGGCATCTACAATCTTGGCTCGGTAAACAACACGCCATGGTACGCTGTATGCCGAACACGCCTGCGCTTATCGGCAAAGGCGTCAGTGGGCTGTTCGGCAATGCCAATATTACAGAACGTCAGAGACAATTAGCCACGCAGCTCATGGATTCAGTCGGTATCAGTGTTTGGGTAGACAGTGAATCCGATATAGATGCCGTTACTGCGGTGTCAGGTAGTGGCCCTGCCTATTTCTTTCTTTTTATGGAAGCATTGCAGGATGCAGCCCGGGAACTGGGATTGAGCAAAGAGATTGCGAAAACTCTGGTGTATCAGACGGCGACCGGTGCGGCTGAACTGGCAATCCGCAGTGAAGATGACATTTGTGAATTAAGGCAAAAAGTCACCTCGCCCGGTGGAACCACGGAACAGGCTCTGAACCAGTTCGAAGAGGATGGCTTGCGGGAAACGGTTAAACGGGCGCTAGCATCCGCTCGTGCCAGGTCTATCGAATTGGCTAAGGAATTCGGCAAAAATTGAAACTTTATCGAATAGAATATTTGTGAGGACAAAAGAGAAATCATCATGGGTGTGTTAGGCAGTACTGCCGATCTATTATTCAACACTCTCGGCGGACTTTACCTGCTGGCAATTCTGTTGCGGTTTCTGCTACAGATCGCCAGAGCAGATTTTTACAATCCAGTATCACAAACGGTAGTGAAGATTACTGACCCTCTCGTCAGAATCTTTCGAAATATCATACCCGGTTATAGGGGCGTTGATTTTTCCTGTCTGGTGCTGGCATTGGTTATTGAAGCAATTGCAATCTGTACGTTGATATATCTTTATGGCGGCAATATACCCTCAGTCGGATTCATCATTACCTGGTCGTTCGTCGGAATCTTGTATTTCATGATCAACATTTATTACTACGCTATTATCGCATCCATTATTATGTCGTTTGTCATGCTGTTTTCGGGAAATATGAATCCCCATCCGTTATTGAGGTTGATCTGGCAGCTTACCGAACCTGTCATGGCTCCGGTTAGAAAGGTGATCCCTGCAATGGGTGGGTTGGATTTTTCACCAATATTTATTTTTATTGCTATTGGGCTTCTTCGGAATGTACTAATCCAGACATTCGGAATTACTGAGCAATTGGCAGCAGTTGTAATTGGTATTTAGATGTGTTCTTCCATTGGGTAGGCAAGCAACTCTACCTGGATTGCAGAGTGCAGCCCAAATCTAATGAATCTTCCATAGCGGGTGTCATCGGGGACAATTTGAAGATTCGTCTGACCGCAGCGCCTAGTGACGGCAAGGCAAACAAACAACTTATCAGATTTTTGTCCAAACAGTTCCAAGTTAAGCAAAGTGCAATTACTATTGTGAGTGGTCACACCAGTCGATTAAAAAGATTGTGTATCGATCACCCGAATTCGATTCCCGAATCCCTGAAAATCATACAAGTCTCTTAGAACTAAGGTAACAGAACCAGAGCGCCAACCACGCTTACACAGCTCATGTCCAATTCGATTCCGGCAGATTCAGTTGGCCTGGTAAAACCCCAGGTACATCACTTTGACGAACCACTTACACTGCGAAGTGGCAAGGTCCTACCTGCGTTCGATTTAGTCATGGAGAGCTATGGCGAATTGAATGCCAACAAAAGCAACGCTATTCTAATCTGCCATGCTCTTAGCGGTGACCATCATGCGGCGGGCATTCACAGTGTGGATGACCCCAAGCCTGGCTGGTGGGACGCCTGTATTGGTCCCGGCAAGGCGATCGATACTAATTTGTTTTTTGTTGTGAGTCTGAACAACCTGGGCGGCTGCGCTGGTAGTACCGGTCCGACCTCCATTAATCCGCAAACCAAAAAACACTTCGGGCCGGATTTTCCTGTTGTTACAGTCAGGGACTGGGCCAAGAGCCAGTTAATGCTGATGGGTCGGCTGGGCATAAAGAAATGGGCGGCCGTAGTAGGTGGCAGCCTGGGAGGAATGCAGGTGTTGCGATGGGCGATCAGCTACCCGGATCGGCTGCGCCACGCGATCTGTATCGCAGCTGCACCGAAACTGTCGGCTCAGAATATCGCCTTCAATGAAGTAGCCCGCCACTCCATCACCAGCGATCCCAATTTTCATGAAGGTCGTTACCTGGAACAAGGCACCTATCCAAAACAGGGGCTAATGCTCGCTCGCATGGTGGGCCACATTACCTACCTTTCCGACAGTGCGATGCGTGCCAAGTTTGGTAAAACTGTTACTGACTTCGAGAATGAAGGCACCAATTTCGGAAGGGACTTACGCAGCGGTAACCTCAGTTTCGGATTTAACGTAGATTTTCAGGTAGAGAGTTACCTGCACTACCAGGGAGAAAGGTTTTCTGAAAATTTCGATGCCAATACTTATTTGCTGATGACGAAGGCGCTGGATTACTTTGATCCTTCGGTGGATTTTGATGGCGACCTGAGTAAGGCTTTTGCTAATAGCGATTGCAAATTCATGTTGATGTCTTTCAGCACCGATTGGCGGTTTCCACCTGAACGATCTCGGGAGATCGTCAATGATTTGCTCAAAGCAGGACGGCAAGTCACTTACCTGGAGATCGAAGCCGACGCGGGACATGATGCTTTCCTCATGCCTATACCTAGATACGTCAACGCTTTCTCCAAATACCTGGGCAGAGTGCACAAGGAGATCAGTGCCGAGCAGGCCTGATTCTGATAGTTCGGCTAAGCAAAAGCAGGCTTTTAAAAAACTAGTATGCGACCAGATCTGGAAATTATTGCAAAGTGGATTAAACCGGGGAGCCGCGTGCTGGACCTGGGATGCGGTGACGGCAGTCTGCTGCACTATCTCAAGACTTCTAAAGAAGTCTTGGAGATTGGCTTGGAGATCGATGGGGTCAACATCGAACGCTGTATCGAGAATGGTGTAAATGTAATCGAGCAAAATCTAGATCAGGGCCTATCCAATTTTCAGTCCAGCAGCTTCGATACCGTATTACTCGCACAGACTTTGCAGGCACTGAGCAATCCCCATGAACTAATCGACGATATGTTGCGTATTGCGAAAAACGGTATTGTGACGTTTCCTAACTTCGGCAACTGGAAGAGCCGAATTTACCTGGCAAGCAGGGGTCGAATGCCGGTTTCGAAGTTCATGCCACATCAGTGGTATAACACTCCCAATATTCATTTCTGCACAGTTAAGGACTTCGATGCCTTGTGTGCTGAAAAGAATATCAAGGTGCTAGCCCGCACTGTCGTCGATTCCCAACACCAGGGTAACTGGGCTATGAAAGCCTGGCCAAATTTCCTGGGGGAGATAGCGATTTATCACATCACCAGAGGCAAACCGATTGAGTAGTCAGCGAGTAGTTCTAGCCAGTGGGAACTCAGGAAAACTACGAGAGCTTCGTGCCATACTCGGCGAAAAAAATGTAACCCTTATACCGCAATCGGAATTCGATGTAGGCGATGTGGCGGAAACGGGACTCAGTTTCGTAGAAAATGCATTGATCAAGGCACGGCACGCCTGTGTGGCAACGTCTCTGCCGGCCATCGCTGATGATTCGGGCATCGAGGTGGATGCCTTGAATGGAGAACCGGGCATTTACTCCGCTCGATATGCCGGGATCAGTGGCGCTCGTACCGATGTAGAAAACAACGCCAAGCTCCTGCAACAGTTGGAGCAAGTTCCAGAGCAGGATAGAACCGCGCGGTTTCAATGTGTCATCGTATTCCTTCGCCACGGGAAAGATTCCATGCCGCTCATCTGCCAGGGAACCTGGGAGGGGCGAATCCTGTTTTCCGAGCATGGCGAGAATGGATTTGGTTACGATCCGCTTTTTTACGTCCCGACTCACGACTGTGCTTCTGCCGAACTGGATGCCTCGGTGAAAAATTCCATAAGCCATCGAGGGCAAGCGCTACAGGCATTACTGGCATGCTGGAAGTCCCACCCCTAAGCCTCTATGTGCATATCCCCTGGTGCATACGTAAATGCCCCTATTGTGATTTCAATTCGCACCCCACCGATGGCGCCCTGCCGCAGCGGGATTACATTGCCGCACTGTGTGAAGACTTCGATGACGAAGTCAGTAGATACGAGGCACTGCAGGGTCGGGAAATTGAAACTATCTTTATCGGTGGTGGCACACCCAGCCTGTTCGATGCCAGTTCATTCGAGACTCTGCTTGATCACCTGAGTCGTAAGGCCACGCTATCGAGGGATATTGAGATTTCCCTGGAAGCCAATCCAGGCAGTGTGGAAGCTAATGCTCTCGAAGGATCAAACAGATTCAAACAGTTCCGGGCAGCAGGAATCAACCGGCTCTCGCTGGGCATTCAAAGTTTTAGTGACAAGCATCTCTCGACTCTGGGGCGCATACATGACGGGAAACAGGCGAGAATGGCAATCGATTCTGCACAAGCCGCTGGCTTCAACAATCTGAACCTGGATCTCATGCACGGCCTGCCTGACCAATCAGTCGAATCCGCGCTGGCAGATTTGCAGACTGCTATTGATTACAAGCCTGACCATCTATCCTGGTATCAACTTACCATTGAACCGAACACGGTTTTTTATCGAAAACCTCCGCCACTTCCAGCGGAGAATCAGTTGCTCGAGATTCAACAGCAAGGTATTGCGATTCTGGAGGGTAATGGCTTCACACGCTACGAGGTGTCAGCCTTCGCACAAGAGCAGCGGCAATGCATTCATAACCTGAATTACTGGCAGTTCGGTGACTATCTTGGTATCGGTGCCGGTGCTCATGGCAAGCTTAGCAATCCAAGTTCGGGAATTATACTTCGCTCTCGGAAACTTAAACAACCCGAACACTATTTGCATAACACTGTTAATCGGGCAGCTGAACGAGTTGAAATTAAACCTGAAGACAGAGTCCTGGAATTCTTGCTCAATGCCCTGCGTATTAGACAGGGATTTCCAATTGATTTGTTTGAGAACCGCACCGACCTGCCTTTTGACACTATTCGAAACAAGGTAGAATATCTTGCCTCGAATGGTCTTCTGTCGATAAAAGATAGTAGTGTCATTACGACTGAAATTGGCTACCGTTTACTCAATAGTATATTGGAGGAGTTTGTCTAAGATGCCAGCACTGTATGAAAAGCATTGCGAAGCCTGTCAACTGGGCGCCCCTTTAGTTACCGAAGAAGAAGCGACTGAACTGCTGTTAAGCGTGCCTGCCTGGAAACGGGAATTTCATGATGGGATCGAGAAACTGAAACGAGAATTCCATTTTATAGAATTCAAAGATGCATTCAGTTTTACCTACAAGGTTGTCAATCTTGCCGAACGAGAGAATCACCACCCTTCAGTGATGACCGAATGGGGAAAAGTAACCATCTACTGGTGGACTCAGAAGATTAACGGATTACATGTCAACGACTTTATCATGGCGGCCAAAACTGACATGATTGCCAAGCTTTCTGCCAGAACTGGTGAACGCTCTACCAATCAATAATACAAGATGTCTGATCTCACACAAGCTCTGCTGGGCAGGCTGGACCAGGTGATAAATCTCGCCAGCATAAGCTCTGCCAATCCAGCGATCGATATGAGCAACAAGGCTGTAATCGACTACCTGGCCAATGAATTCGAAGCGTTCGGATTCTCCTGTGAACTGGTGCCCTGTGCACTGGACGAAGGCAAAATCAATTTGATCGCAAGCTACGGATCTGGGCCAGGCGGCCTCGTGCTGGCCGGCCATACTGACACGGTTCCGCTAGATGAACAGCTCTGGTCAGTCGATCCCTTTCATCTTACCGAGAAAGACGGCAGGTTTTATGGACTTGGTGTTACTGACATGAAGGGATTCTTCCCCGTGATTATGGAGGCAGTGGAACCGCTACTCGATAAGGAATTCAAGGAACCGCTCATCGTATTGGCGACGGCGGATGAAGAGACATCGATGCAGGGGGCAAGAACACTAGCCGAAATGGGTAAACCCAGGGCGAGATCTGCCATCATTGGCGAGCCATCCGCCATGCAACCCGTTCGCACTCATAAAGGCATCATGATGGATACTGTCCGTCTGCTCGGTGAGAGTGGCCACTCTTCAGATCCCGCGCTTGGTAACAACGCCCTCGATGCCATGCATGCTGTCATTGGAGACCTCATCGAATTCCGGGAGGAACTCAAGGCGCGCTATCACAATGATCTTTTTGCAATACCTTATCCAACGCTGAACCTTGGCAGTATTCACGGCGGAGACAATCCGAATCGCATCTGTGGTCATTGCGAATTGGAATTTGATGTAAGGCTTACACCTGGCATGCATATCGATACAGTTCGCGCAGAAATACGAGACCGGATTACCAGCATCACTGATCCTCTGCAAATTCAGTTTGAATTTAAACCGATATTCAAAGGGGTGCCTGCCTTTTTCACGGAGGAGAATAGCGAGCTGCTGCGGACTGCGGAGGAACTCACCGGACACTCCGGCACTAGCGTTGCCTTTGCCACCGAGGGGCCATTCCTGCAGCAATTGGACATGGATACGATTATCCTGGGACCGGGCAATATCGACCAGGCACATCAGCCCGATGAGTATATGTCTATTTCTATGATTAACCCGTGTATTAATCTATTGAGAGGATTAATAGGCAGACACTGCCTGTAATGTAGAACATCATGACCAATAACAAAGAAAATATTGCCTGGTTCAGAGCCTCTACTCGCTACATCAACGCACATCGCAATAAGATTTTCGTCGTCCTATTGAGTGGCGAGGCGTTGGCAGACAAGAATCTTCCAAACATAGTCTATGACCTGAACCTGTTACATAGCCTCGGCGTAAAGCTGGTGCTGGTGCATGGTGCACGCCCTCAGATTACTACAGCATTAGATCAGCAGGGTCGACAGTCGAACTACTACAAGAATCTCAGGATTACCGAGGCTGGCTATATCGAGACGATCAAACAGACGGTAGGCAGCCTGAGCCTGACGCTGGAATCGTTGTTCTCACTGGGCATAAGTAATTCTCCGATGCACGGTGCAGACATCAGGCTCTGTAGAGGTAACTTTGTGACTGCCAAACCAGTAGGCATTCATGATGGCATAGACTTTCAGTACACCGGGCAGGTGCGCAAAATTCAAAGTGCTGCGATCGAGCAGCAGCTGAACAATAACAACATCGTCATGCTATCCAATCTGGGTTATTCGCTCACAGGAGAAGTGTTTAACCTGTCGGCGGAAGAGATCGCCACCAAGACTGCCATTGCACTCAAGGCTGATAAGCTAATCCTGTTAATCCCAAGCGATGGCGTGATCGACGATTCGGGCAAGCTTGTCGCTTCGTTAACCGAAGAGGATGCCAGATGCTACGCCAACAAATTGGCTAATCGGGACGATGTCGAATCAGTCTGCATTCGCCAGGCGCTGCTCGCATCATTACGTGCTTACGCCCATAACGTACACCGTTCCCACCTGATCAGCTACAAGTCCGATGGTGCTCTGTTGCAGGAGTTGTTCTCTCGGGAGGGAAACGGGAGCCTGTTAAGCGGCGACAATTTCGACCGGCTACGTGATGCTGATATTAATGATGTGGCTGGGATCCTTACTCTCATTAAGCCGCTGGAGGAGAACGGAACTCTGGTAAAGAGATCTCGCGAATTACTGGAAACCGAAATTGATAATTTCAAGCTTATAGAATTGGAAGGTGCTACAATTGCCTGTGCTGCAATCTAC
>DMJN01000291.1:0-4139 GCA_003451715.1 Gammaproteobacteria bacterium
CGTTGGCTTAACAGTGCTGGTGTTTCTTTGTGTATTTTACCGATTTCAATATGGACAGTAATTTCCTTTTCAAACAACTCGCTAATAGCTTGAGAAAGCTTTGGGAGTAACTCCGGATTAAAGAGGGTGCTTTGTTGTTCGTCCAATATAAAGTACAGCCCATTCTCCTCTACCTTGCATAGCTCAGAATTTGCTAATACGTTAGCGGCTATACCATTAGCGCGCAGATCTGAAAAATAATTCAACCACCCTTCATGTGTCAGACCTTCAATGGCGTCTTTGGCTGGCATCAATGTTTCTTGACCTAATACCGAAGTATCGGACGATCGCTGCGGCGGCTTTACCACGGTCTCTACAGTGGAGCTTTCCTCGGTGGAATCCGCGCCAGCGTTTGTGCTAGTTTCCTGGCTTAGCTCTGGACTCTTTTTTTTTAAATCCTCAAGATTCTGATCGTCCTCAGCGAGTGAGCCAGAAGTTGGCAGCACTTGATATTCAGGAGAAAAAACCAACATGCGTAATAGGATCATTTCGAAAGTCGCGCGCATTTCACTGGCTAATCTGAGATCATCACGCCCCTTAACGCCGAGCTGATAGTAGAGCTGGATATCCTCACCGGTGAATTTTTTAGCTAGTTCCTGTACCTGTTGCCTATCGCCAAAGCTGTTACCGATTGCATCCGGTAGCACCTGGACAATGGCAATCCTGTGCAACATCGAGAGCAGACTGTCGAGGGTGTGCACATAATCAGGAGTCTGCTCTGCCATCAATTCCACCAGCTTGATAAGCTCTCCAGCATCCCTACCGGCCATACCGTCCAGCAGGGCATAGACTTGCTGCTGTTCTGGAACGCCCAGCATTTCCACTACTCCCCCGGCTTGTATATTCCCCTGACAAAAGGAAATCGCCTGGTCCACCAGGGTTAGTGCATCCCGCATGCTCCCGGAAGCCGCTGCGGCAATCTGCCAGAGCGCCTCTTCGTCGTAATCGATCTCTTCCTTACCCAGCACCGTAGTCAGATATTCGACTATCTTCTGCGGGCTCAGGTTCTTCAGGTTGAATTGCAGGCAGCGGGAAAGAATGGTTACCGGTAATTTGTGAGGATCGGTTGTGGCGAACAGGAATTTTACATGGGGAGGTGGTTCTTCGAGAGTCTTCAACAGCGCATTAAAACTGTGGTTCGACAGCATATGCACTTCGTCAATCAAGTAGATCTTATAGCGACCCCGCGCCGGCGTGTATTGCACATTATCAAGCAGTTCACGCGTGTCTTCGACCTTAGTACGGGAAGCGGCATCCACTTCGATGAGATCGATGAACCGGCCTTCACCTATTTCGACGCAGGAAGCACATTCTCCACAAGGGGTCGAAGCTATTCCCTTCTCACAATTGAGGCATTTGGCGAGTATACGGGCAAGTGTAGTCTTGCCCACACCCCGGGTGCCGGTAAACAAATAAGCATGGTGCAGTCGTTGATTCTCGAGGGCGTTTTCCAGGGATCTCAAGACATGCGCCTGTCCGGCAACTTCGGCAAAATTCGACGGGCGCCATTTCCTGGCGAGTACTTGATAGCTCATCGTGAGGGATCGGTTAAGCAGGCAATCTTCAGCAAATCCACCTTGGCAAAAGCTGTATAGGACCACTCGAGGGTGGTAGCCCTTGCCAGCCACACCGCGGCACATGATTCAGCTACTACCGTTGCTCCCTTCCGGGCCTGGCGGAGTTCATAACCTATCATTGCGCGGGGACCGACAAGAGATACCATGAAGCATAATAGCACAGGCGACTCGACGCAGCGGCGGATTATTAGAGGCCAGGGGCTGGGGCTCCGCCGCAGTGCTGTCGAGTCATTCTGGCACCGCATAATCTAAGGCAAGCTCAAGCTTACCAACCTGGCGTCCTGACGACCACCCAATGCAATCGTCACGTATTGTTTGCCATCGAGCATATAGGACATGGGCGTACCGGAAGGTGGCAGTGGTAACTCAAACTCATGAATAATTTCACCGTTGGCCTTGTTAAACGCCCGCAGCAGATTTCGACTTCCATCTCTCTGGGCCATGAACAATAAGGTCTTTGTCAGCAAGGGTCCAGGACCGGCATTGTCTACAGCGCCTACGGGTCCGGGGTCAAGTATCCCCATATCGATAATCTGCTGCCGAATACCCTCACCATGGGCCACCATCCAGGCATGATCTCCGCTATTCAGATCAATCGCTGTAATGCGGCCATAAGGTGGTTTCGTGAGTGGCAGTCCCTGGGGGCCCCTTACTGATTGCGCACCTCCCCTGACATATTGCATCTCAGCACGCTGGCGCTGTGCTTCCCGTAATTGGACCACAATAGGTCCAGACGCCGAAGGAATGTAAAACATCCCGGTATCAGGATCGAATGCAGCACCACGCCACTCGCCTCCACCGGCCCAACCGGGGAATTGGATAGTTCCACGTAAAGAGGGGGGTGTGAATAATGGCCCGTAATCGAATCCCTCGATAATCTGCAGGGCTTCCTGTCGCAATTCCGGCGTGAAGTCGATCAGTGTCTCATCGCTGATACCCTGGGGTTCGAATGCTGCGGGCCTGGTGGGAAAGGGCTGGGTTGCAGAGAGTTGCTCGCCTGGAACCGTACTTTGGGGTACTGCCCTTTCCTCGATCGGCCAAACCGGTTCTCCGGTGACGCGATCGAATACATAAGTAAAACCCTGCTTCGAAATTGCAGCTACCGCCTTGATCGAACGACCGTCTACGTTGATGTCAACCAATGTGGGTGCGGCTGGTAGATCGTAGTCCCATACACCGTGATGAACCATTTGGAAGTGCCAGATCCGCTCACCGGTATTGACATCTACTGCAACCAGACTTTCCGCAAACAGGTTGTCTCCTTTGCGCATGCCACCATACCAGTCATTGGTGGGTGTGCCGATGGGAATGTAGACGATCCCAAGCTCATCATCGGCACTCATGATTGTCCAGGCGTTGGTGTTTCCACTGTATTCCCAGGAGCCGTCTTCCCAGGTTTCGTTTCCGAATTCGCCGGCTTGCGGAATCGTTTTAAACATCCACTCCAACTCGCCTGTTTCCGGATTGAATGCACGCACATGACCGGGTGGCATTTCTATGCCTGAGGGACCGTCACTTACGATTGAATTGACGATCACCTTGTTATTGGTAACCAGTGCCGGCGATACGACGCCGTATTCTTGCTTGTTTATCTCCCTGCCCAGTCCCTGTGTAAGATCTACCCTGCCAGCTTCTCCGAAAGCCGGATCGGGTTGCCCGGTCTCGGCGTTCAGGGACCACAAATAGGAGTCATTGGTAGCAAAAAAGATCCTTTGCTTGCCGTTTCCTTCCCAGTATCCAACACCCCGGGTGTTGTAACCGAGATTGGCTGGTCGTCCTGCCTCCCAGGCGCGTGTATCGAATACCCAATGTGCCTCACCATTTCGTGGATCCAGGGCGGCTACGCGACCAAATGAAGTAGGAACATACATGACCCCCTCCACTACTATCGGCGTTGCCTTCCAGCCAGCGGGTATCGCATTGGAATCATTCGCTATATTTTCGGCAACTGTCTCGTTATCGACATTGTCCCAACTCCAGGCCATGACCAGCTCGTCTACGTTCTGGGCAGTTATCTGATCCAGTGGTGTGTACTGGCTGGAGCCGTTGTCACCGCCATAGCTGGGCCAGTCGGCATAAGCAGCATTCAATAGGAATATGGAGAGAAAACTGGCGCTTAGGAATTTCAGGGTATTTTTTAAAGACATACTGCCCCCAGGCTAATTAATAGTGTGAACCGAGAATACTACATGATAGGGGGATTCAGGGAAAAGCCTGAGGTAAATGGTAGAAATTGGGGGTGAGGTGTTAGACGATGTGGCGGTGAGGGTGGGATTGATTCAGATTTTGGCTTAGCCAAAATCCTCACCCCTGCGGGGCAGCCTGCGGCTGTCTGCGGCGCTACGCGCCTTTCGAACCGCGAGGGATCTCACCCCCCCCCTCACTTCGAAGATTTAGCTTACGATTAGGAAGACAATGCAGTTGGGAAGAATTAATTAAGTGGCGGTGAGGGTGGGATTCGAACCCACGAAGCCTTTCGACTTACACACTTTCCAGGCGTGCTCCTTCGACCGCTCGGACACC
>DMJN01000291.1:4445-7722 GCA_003451715.1 Gammaproteobacteria bacterium
CTTCGACCGCTCGGACACCTCACCGCATTAGGGCGCGTAACTCTAGCTCAGCAAATAGGCGATTTCAAGCCACTACTGTCTGATCAGCCTGGGATTTACTGAATCCGATGTGACGGGCTGAGTGCTTCGATAGACGTTGATATCTATGCCGCCTCTGCGTAAGAAATTGAGGCTGATTCTCACTTCGGTTGGCCTGCAACGCAACACGATATCGCGGTAAATCCTTTCCGCACATTCTTCGTGGTATCCATGATGATCGTGATAGGAGCACAAATAACTGAGAAGGCTGGCAGGTAGGATTCTTGATCCTGTGTATTGTATGTCAAAGCTTGCCCAATCTGGTTGACCCGTTACCGGACATTTAGACCTAAACAAATCCGAATGAAGTTCTTCGTCGAAGACAACTTCCTCCTCCACCTTCAAGAGAGATTCATCGGGTTCTGAAGCGATGCTCTCGATAATTTCGGCATCGATAGACTTACCAATTCTTGTTGCAGAAACAGAATCCGCTACATCTCTTAAACTATAGAGCTCTACCTTGACTTCGGAACAACTCACGGCAGACAAATCGCTGACTATCCTCTCCCGCACAGCATTGGAGTCTGTTAATTGCTCCTTGTTATATGAATTGAGATAAAGTTTTAATGATTTAGACTCAATAATATTTTCTGATTCAGAATTGAAAAAAAATTCAGCCATTGCAATCTGCGGCTTTCCCCTGTCATCCAACCATGACAACTCATAGGCATGCCAATGATCCAATCCATACATCAAAATTTTCTTATCGATGTCCAATAGTGAACGTGCAGGCCAGCGCGGTATGGAATACAGGATGTCGGGATCATATCTAAGTGGCAGTTCTGTCTTTTCGCCCAGTGGATTGTCTGACATGGATTAACCCGTTTAGTTTCGAATGCCGGTGCCGTGGCGCAGCATCCAGATACAACCGGAATACAGGATGATGATGAAGACACAGAGAATCAGAAATGCCCAGTATACATTCACATCGGAGCTGCCCAATATCCCATAACGAAACGTATTCACCATATAGAAGATCGGATTAATGGCGGAGACAAACTGCCAGAAGGGAGGCAACATCTGGATTGAGTAGAAAACCCCACCAAGGTATATCAGTGGGGTGAGAACGAAGGTAGGGATGATGGATATGTCATCGTAACTGTTTGCAAGCCCGGCATTGATAAACCCTGCCAGGGAAAACACCATCGATGTCATCAGGATTACCGCAATCGTAATCAATGGATTCTGAATGTTCAGTTCGGCAAAGATCAACGACATGGTGGTGACGATGGCGCCTACCGCCAGCCCCCTGGCCATTCCTCCCATTACAAACCCGGACACGATGACATAATTAGGAACCGGTGACACCAGCAACTCTTCGATGCTGCGTTGAAATTTATGGCTGAAGAAGCTAGAGGTAACATTGGAATAGGAATTCTGAATTACCGACATCATGATCAGTCCGGGAACGATGAACTCCATGTACTGAAAGCCGCCCATCTCTCCAATTCTGCGCCCTACCAGATTGCCGAAAATGACAAAATAGAGGCCGATGGTAATCGCCGGAGGAACCAGGGTCTGCAGCCAGATTCTAGAAAATCTTCTTACTTCTTTTATCACGATCGTTTCGAAAGCGATAATTTTGTGATTGGCAAACATAGCTAAGGAATCGCCTCAGGCTTCGTTTAACCGGGAAAGAAACAGCTCTTCCAGGCGATTGGTCTTGTTGCGCATACTGCTGACATGGATATTCTGTTTATCCAGCGCCATGAACACTTCATTAATATTTCTGCCGCCTGAAACTGTAACCTCAAAGCTGCGGGAATCGACAGGGTGAACGCTGACGTTTTCAAGTTCAACCGCAGGATGGGTCACCATTTCTTCTGCCGAATCGAGAACGAACACCTGTGAGTCCAATTCTGCCAACAGCTTCTTCATGCTGGTATCTTCGATGATGCTACCCTCATCGATTATGGCGATGTTCCGGCAAAGCTGTTCCGCTTCTTCCAGATAGTGGGTGGTGAGGATAATGGTTGTGCCGCGGCTATTTATTTCGGTAAGAAACTGCCACATGGAGCGGCGCAGTTCGATATCCACCCCCGCCGTCGGCTCATCGAGTATCAACAAGCGAGGCTCATGAACCAACGCCCTGGCGATCATCAGACGGCGCTTCATGCCTCCCGAAAGCGAGCGAGCTCTGTCCGAGCGCTTCTCCCAGAGACCCAGCTTTTTTAGGTATTTCTCGCAGCGCTCCCTTGCCAACTTCCTTGGCAGTCCGTAATAACCTCCCTGGGTTATCACGATATCCTGTACTCTTTCAAACTGACTGAAATTCAGTTCCTGGGGGACCACTCCCAAATCCAGCTTGGTTTCATAGACATGGGTATCGACATTGCGCCCAAACACCTCGACACTGCCGGCTGTCCTGCTAACCAGAGTTGAAATCACAGCTATCGTGGTGGATTTGCCCGCCCCGTTTGGACCTAACAGTGCGAAGAAATCCCCCTGCTCTACCTCAAGAGAAATACCCTTGAGTGCCTCGAATCCGTTGGCATAGGTCTTTCTCAGGTTCTTTATGGATATGGCTACGGTCATTACTGTGTATCGCCGGTCAGCAAACTGCTGGAGTATGTCCATAACACCACCGAGAAGCAAATAGCAGTATGTCGTGCCATGGTACGAAAAAGCCCGGCTGTAGCCGGGCTTGTGTATGGCGTCCCCTAGGGGTTTCGAACCCCTGTTGCCGGGATGAAAACCCGGTGTCCTAGGCCTCTAGACGAAGGGGACAGGTAAATTGGCTGGCAGGCAGCGAATTCGAGAAGCGGGGGATTCTAAGAAGCTTGGCTTGTGCAGTCAAGGGCTAAGCAAGTTTTTCATACAGCCATCAAGCTACCGGGCTGGCTGGCACGATGCTAGCTGGTTGGCCGCCGCTGGAAATTCCCGAATATTCCCCAATGAATTGCCGTGACCAGGCTTCCTTTTTGAATCTTGACCCCTCATTGGGTCTATGACACCCTGAAGTGCTGCCGATAATTAAGTAGACCAGTCTGACAAAAAAATTGGAAAATAAGGATCAGGCTCGCTAATTATCAAAACTTTAAAGCTCTTCAGTCTCAGCCGCAAATGGGGACTTTTGAGACAGCCACACTAGAAGGGCAACAAGACAGGCACACGAGATGAGCAAGAAACAGTCAGAAGCCAGCAACGAAACACGCGGTGTCACGATAGATCAGCGACTAATCGAAGAGGGAACTGCACA
>DMJN01000141.1 GCA_003451715.1 Gammaproteobacteria bacterium
AAACAGCAACCTGGTTACGACGGACATTGTCTGGGCTTAAGCGATGAAGAGATTGCAGAGAAACTCACCGCCGGTGAATCCCATGTCATTCGCATGAGCAAACCGGAGTCCGGGGATTGTGTCTTCGATGACCTGCTGCGGGGCGAAGTGCGAATAAGCTGGTCTCAGGTTGACATGCAGGTATTGATCAAATCTGATGGCTTGCCCACCTACCATTTCGCCAACGTAGTCGATGATCACCTGATGCAGATTTCCCATGTGATAAGGGGAGAGGAGTGGATTAATTCCACACCGAAACACCTGCTTCTCTATGCATACTTCGATTGGCAGCCGCCGGTGTTCTGTCACATGCCACTGCTGCGCAATCCCGATAAGAGCAAGCTCAGTAAACGCAAGAATCCAACCAGCATTGGTTACTACCGCGCGATGGGTTACTTGCCCCAGGCCTTGGCCAACTACCTGGGGATGATGGGTTGGTCGATGTCCTCCGGGGAAGAGAAATTCTCCATTGAGGAAATGACGGAGGCATTCGATATTACGCGTGTGTCGCTGGGCGGGCCGATTTTTGATACTGAGAAACTTGACTGGCTGAACGGCAAATATATACGAGAAGACCTCAGCGATGCGCAATTTGTCGAACGCTATGGCGCCTGGGCTTTCAATTCGGACAAGGTCGCGAAGATCGTGCCCCTGCTTAAGCAGAGAGTCGAGCGATTCAGCGATGTTGCAGGATTAGGCGGCTTCTTTCTCAGCGGTCTGCTCGACATCGACATGGAGGATTTTGCCCACAAGACTCTCGATGCACAGTTGCAGGCGAAGATTCTCCAGTTCAGCCTGTGGCGACTGGAACAACTGAAGGAGTGGCAGCGTGACGACATCGAGAACACGCTGCAGTCCCTGAGCAATTTCCTGCAATTGAAGATTCGCGATTTCCTGTTTCCCCTGTTTGTCGCCATCAGCGGAAAAGCCGTTTCTACCTCGGTGATCGAGTCAATTCAGATTCTGGGCATGGATATTTGTCGGGCAAGAATGCGCCATGCCATCAACCTGCTCGGCGGCATTTCCAAGAAGCAGGCGAAATTGCTGGAGAAGGAGTTCTGCGATCTCTGCTGAGCCGCGTATGAATGGGAGCCTTGCTGCGGGCATGATTGACAGCCCAGGTGGCTGTGCATAGAATGCGCCTTCCCTATACACCACAGATTATGGGGCCTTAGCTCAGCTGGGAGAGCGCAACGCTGGCAGCGTTGAGGTCACCGGTTCGATCCCGGTAGGCTCCACCATCAATCCTTCGATTAAAAACAACGCAAAACACTATCCGAGTGACTCCAGCAGCCACGGCCGCAGGTCTTGGATCAGACAGCAAGCTGAGACGAAGCTCCGACTAGCTGGGGTAATCCCGCTTTGTGTGTCCTTTATAGAGCTGGCGCGGGCGCCCGATTCGATAAGGGTGGCTCAGCATCTCATTCCAATGGGCTATCCAGCCAGGTGTTCTACCGGTGGCGAAGATTACCGTGAACAGACTGGTGGGAATACCCATGGCCTTGAGGATAATACCTGAATAAAAGTCGACATTCGGGAACAGCTTGCGCTCGATAAAGTAATCATCTTCCAGCGCAATTTTCTCCAGTTTCCTGGCGATTCGAAACAGCGGATTGTTCTCGCTGCCCAGCTCATCGAGCACCTCATCGCAGATGCCGCGAATCACGGTGGCCCGCGGGTCATAGTTCTTGTAAACGCGATGACCAAAGCCCATCAAGCGGAACGGATCATCTTTATCCTTGGCTCTCAGGATGAAGTCTTCGATATGGGATTCGTCGCCGATCTCATACAGCATCTCCAACACCGCCTCGTTGGCACCGCCATGGGCAGGGCCCCATAGTGCCGCTATTCCCGATGCTATGCAGGCATAAGGATTGGTGCCTGTAGAACCGGCCAGTCGTACGGTTGAGGTTGAGGCATTCTGTTCGTGGTCGGCATGCAGAAGAAAGATTGTATCCATTGCCTTGGATAAGGTCGCGCTTACCTCAGGTGGATCGCAGGGAGTACCAAACATCATGTGCAGGAAATTCTCTGCAAAACCCATGTCGTTCTGCGGATACATAAAAGGCTGGCCGACGCCGTGTTTGAAGCACATGGCCGCCAGGGTAGGCATTTTCGCAATGACACGAATCGCCGCAGCCATGCGGTGTTGTGGATTGTTGTTATCCAGCGTGTCGTGGTAGAAGGCTGACAGTGCACCGACCACTCCGCACAGCATTGCCATGGGGTGCGCATTGCGTGGGAAACCACGAAAGAACTGGTGAATCTGTTCATCTACCATGGTGTGGTGGCGGATTTCATTTTCGAAGGCCGTCTTGTCTTCGGCCGAGGGCAGCTCTCCGTTGAGGAGGAGAAAACAGGTTTCGAGGAAGTCAGATTTCTCCGCCAGCTGCTCGATGGGATAGCCACGGTGCAACAGGACGCCAGCGCCGCCATCGATATAGGTAATGTCTGAATCACATGCCGCGGTTGAAACAAAACCCGGGTCGTAAGTAAAAATACCTTCACCCACCAAGCTGCGTACATCGACAACATCAGGGCCAGTGCTGCCTGAATAAACGGGTAACTCGATGGGGCTGTCTTTCCCGTCTATGGTTAACTGGGCCTTTTTTTCACTCATTCCAGACTCCTGCGAGTTATTTTGCGCATGCTTTTTTGATGTTATAACAAGCGCTTAGGGTTTAATCATTCGACTTGTCTTTAGCTGTCGAATGCTCTGACAGGGACGGCAATACTAGGAAGAGAGCCTGCCTCTTGTCAATCTTTGTGTGTCGCCCCACTGTGCTTGAAGGGTCTAAACACAGTCTACTCGACCCGGCCGGTTTTCGTTTGCCAGGTGTTTAATGGCCTGCCTGTCCAGCGTGTCTTGAATCAATATACCGATGGCACAGCATTGTCATTTTTAGTTAAGACCGAATAAGTCTTATTGAATTTAAAGGGGCTACGACATATACTCTACGCCGTTTGAAATCCCCATTTTGTGTAATCATTTCAATCAGTTTTCGAGTTTTCTATAAACTTGCGAAAAGGCTCGAGCTTGCTCCTGAAAAGAGTTACGAAAACCCATTGACGTGAAAGACAACCGACCTGTAAACCTCGATATAACCACAATCCGATGGCCCCTCGCGGCGATTGGATCAATTATTCATCGCATTTCAGGCGTGTTTATATTCCTGAATGTGGCCCTGTTGTTATATCTGCTTGATCTTTCCCTGCAATCCCAAGCTGGCTTTGACCAGGCACAGGCTATGCTGGACAATTTCGTCGTCAAACTCGTGGCCTGGGCGGTGCTTGCGGCGTTGCTGTATCACCTCATTGCCGGCATCAAGCATTTGTTGATGGATTTAGGAATCGGTGAGACGAAGCAGGGCGCGCGAATCTCTACATTGATTGTCATGAGCCTATCGGGCATTGCCATGGTTATTGCAGGAATCTGGCCATGGTAAATAGTGTTAGCAGCTCAGCTCGTTCCGGCTTAAGGGATTGGATAATGCAGCGCTTTTCCGCCGTGGTACTTGCCGCTTACAGCTTTTTCATTCTCGGCAGCTTCATCATGTATCCCGATATGGATTTCCAGCAGTGGTATACCCTGTTCGAGAGCGGAGTCATGCGTGTATTCAGCCTGATTAGCCTTGTGGCATTGTGCGCTCATGGTTGGATTGGTATGTGGACCGTCGCAACCGATTACATGACTCCGCTGCAGTTTGGCAAAGCAGCCACTCCCGTCAGGCTACTCTTCCAGGCGGGCTGTTTCCTGTTAATCTGTGTCTACCTGATCTGGGGTATCCAGATTCTATGGGGCTTCTGATGAGCGGGCTGCGCAGCATTTCATTCGATGCAATTATTGTCGGAGGCGGCGGCGCCGGTATGCGTGCCGCGTTGCAACTGGCTCAGTCCGGCCATAAGACTGTCGTCATCTCCAAGGTATTCCCGACCCGATCACATACGGTTTCGGCCCAGGGTGGCATTACTTGCGCGATAGCCAGCGACGACCCAGAAGATGATTGGCGCTGGCACATGTACGACACTGTAAAGGGATCGGACTATATCGGCGATCAGGACGCTATCGAGTATATGTGCAGCGAAGGACCGCAGACCGTGTACGAACTCGAACATATGGGCTTGCCCTTTTCCCGTACGGAAAATGGGCGCATCTACCAGCGACCCTTTGGTGGTCAGTCGAAGGACTTCGGTAAAGGTGGGCAGGCAGCCCGCACCTGTGCCGCTGCAGACCGAACTGGGCACGCCCTGCTGCATGCCCTCTACCAGGGCAATCTGAAGAACAATACTGTTTTCTTTAATGAGTGGTATGCCACCGACTTGGTGAAAAATCAGGATAGTGCCATCGTGGGGGTGATTGCCATCTGCATAGAATCCGGTGAGACCGTATTCGTGCATTCCAAGGCCACTGTATTTGCAACGGGCGGTGCTGGTCGCATTTATGCCTCGACAACTAACGCACTGATCAATACTGGTGACGGCATAGGCATGGCATTGCGCGCCGGCTATCCGATGCAGGACATGGAAATGTGGCAGTTTCACCCAACCGGAATCTATGGCGCGGGCACGCTTGTTACCGAAGGCTGTCGCGGCGAAGGCGGCTATCTGGTCAATGCCGATGGTGAGCGCTTCATGGAACGCTATGCACCCAATGCCAAGGATCTGGCGGGCCGTGATGTAGTAGCTCGATCGATGGTGCTGGAGATACTGGAAGGCCGTGGTTGTGGCGAGAAGGGCGACCATGTCATGCTAAAGCTGGATCACCTGGGCGAAGAGGTGCTGAATGCCAAGTTGCCCGGTATTCTGGAATTGTCACGTACTTTTGCTCATGTCGATCCGGTGCAACAGCCGATTCCCGTTGTGCCTACCTGTCACTATATGATGGGCGGGATCCCAACTAATGTGCACGGTCAGGCTCTTACTCAGAATACAAATGGCGAAGATGCCATCATTGAAGGACTGTTTGCCGTCGGCGAAGCAGCTTGTGTCTCGGTGCACGGTGCCAATCGACTGGGCGGCAACAGTCTGCTGGACCTGGTGGTATTTGGCCGGGCGGCGGGTAAATACATCGAGGAGATGCTGGCTCAGGGGCTGGAACAACGCAGCGCATCGGATTCGGATGTAGAGCAGGCGTTGGCGCGGTTAAATCGCTTGAATGCATCCTCTGGGGGTGAAAGTGTGCCGAGACTACGCAGCGAACTGCAGAACATCATGCAGAATCATTTCGGCGTGTTCCGCAAGGGTGAATTCATGCAGGAAGGAATCGATAAACTTGCCGCCCTGCGTGGTCGTATCGGCAATGTTCATCTCGAGGACAAGAGTGGCACGTTTAATACGGCTCGCATCGAAGCGCTGGAACTGGAAAATCTATTCGAAGTCGCAGAGGCGACTGCGATAGCGGCCGAAGCTCGCAATGAGAGTCGCGGTGCCCACGCCCGTGATGACTTTCGTGATCGGGATGATGAGAACTGGCTGTGTCATTCTCTGTATTTCCCAGCTGAAAAACGGATCGCTAAGCGCGATGTCAATTTTTCACCCAAGACTGTGGACACTTTCGAGCCGTCAATTAGAACCTATTAACCCTACAGATTGAGAATGAGTCAGAAGAATCGTGTTAGTCAGCATTTATCGCTATAACCCGGAAACCGATGCTAAACCGGCTATGCAGGATATTGAAGTCGATATTCCTGCTGGCAAAGACCTGATGGTCCTGGACGTGCTTGCCCTGGCGAAGGAGAAAGATTCCAGCATCGCCTACCGACGCTCCTGTCGTGAAGGTGTGTGTGGCTCCGATGGCATGAATATCAATGGACGCAATGGACTGGCGTGTATCACACCGATTTCTGAAGCAGTGAAACCGGGTGGCAAACTAGCGCTTAGACCGCTTCCCGGATTACCCGTAGTGCGCGATCTGGTAGTCGATATGGAGATCTTCTATAAGCAGTTCGAAAAAGTGAAGCCCTACCTGATAAATGATGAGCCAGCGCCAGCCATGGAACGACTGCAATCGCCCCAACAGCGCGAAAAGTTAGACGGCCTGTATGAATGTATCCTCTGTGCATGCTGCAGCACCAGTTGCCCTTCTTTCTGGTGGAATCCCGATAAATTCATCGGCCCGGCAGGACTACTGCAGGCTTATCGTTTTCTGGCAGACAGCAGAGATAATGCGACCACAGAACGCTTAGCCGAACTCAAGGACCCATTCAGTGTGTTTCGATGCCGTGGAATCATGAACTGTGTCGCCGTCTGTCCTAAAGGCTTAAATCCGACACGCGCTATCGGTCACATCAGAAACATGCTGATTTCTCAGGGTCGCTGATTTTTCTCTAAGCGTTTTCTCACAGACCGAGTGCATCCGGTCGAGCAGTTGACTGAATCATAGGTAGCGATATGCATGATAGTCTAATGGAGATGATGTGGAACACCGGCCACCTTTCCGGCTCTAATGCCGAATACGTCGAAGAACTTTACGATCGTTTTTTAACAGATCCCAACTCGGTACCAGAACAGTGGCGTGGGTTTTTCGAATCGCTGCCTGCATCGCACGACGATGACAGGCCTGACGTTTCCCATAATGATATCAGGAAAAATTTCAAAGCCCTGGGTAAGGTCAGTCGCTATGCACGAGTGCTCAGTGACGATGCCATTGTTAATTCTGAACATGAGAGCAAACAGGTACAGGTACTATCGCTGATTAGTTCCTATCGCGTGAGAGGACATCAAAAGGCGTTACTCGACCCACTCTCCCTGATGCACAGGGAAAGAGTGCCAGATCTGGAACTGGAATTCCATGATCTGTCTTCCATCGATTATTCCACCATCTTCCAGACTGGCTCATTGTTTATCAGTAAAGAAAAGGCCCCGCTGCGGGAGATAGTCGACACGCTGGAGCGTATCTACTGTACCTCTATCGGTTACGAATTCATGCATATCGTTAACCTGGAAGAAATACAATGGATTCAGCAACGCATTGAAAGCAACGATGGTCATCTGCTGTTTAAAAACGAGATGAAGCGCCATTTGCTGGAACGCCTGTCGGCAGCAGAAGGGCTGGAAAAACATCTTGATTCCAAATATCCAGGCACCAAACGCTTTGGTCTGGAGGGTGGGGAGAGTCTCATACCCGCTTTGGATGAGATCGTTCAACACGCAGGAAAACACGGTGCCAAGGAAATTGT
>DMJN01000248.1 GCA_003451715.1 Gammaproteobacteria bacterium
CACAAGGAAATCGATCTGAAGAACTGGAAGCCGAATCAGAAGAACTCCGGCTTCCTGCCTGAAGAACGCCAGTGGCTCGATCAACTCTATGACGATGTTGGCTTTGTCGATGCGTTCCGTGAGGTTAACCAGGAAGCTGAGCAATACTCCTGGTGGTCTAACCGGGGACAGGCCAGGGCTAATAACGTAGGATGGCGTCTGGACTACCATGTGATAACACCAGGATTACAGAATAAAGTGGTTTCAGCCGAGATTTATACCGAGCAGAATTTTTCGGATCATGCACCGGTGATTCTGGAATACAGTATTTAGTCGAACCTGAAAAATGCATCTCGATAGTGATTTCAAGCAATTAGCTTCAACTATTGCAAATATTTCAACCTAAAAACTGCAGCTATATGCATTTTTCTGGTTGACTAAGTTGCACATGGCGTAGGTTTTTGCTCCTGCAAAACCTACATTTCCACCATCCTTGGCGGTCATGTGCAACCATTGCCCGCTAAGGGCAATGCGAGTATGTCAAAAGCAAGTAAAATCGCACTTTTACGCTAGCTTTTGATGCACGACATCCTTAAAAAGTCATGGATGACTTTTTAAGGATCGACTATTTAAAGACCCGGTTGAGAGTAATACCCATGACCAGATCAATGTTAATGCTGCGCAGTTTACTTCTGATGATCCTGTTGCTTGGATTGCCTGTATTTGTTTCGGCACAGGGCCTGACGGCGTTGATCGAAACGTCAAAAGGATCGATACGAGTCCAGATGAATGAGAGAGCAGCGCCGACTACAGTGGCTAATTTCGTAAATCTGGCTATGCGCGGATTCTATGACGGCCTCACCTTCCACCGCGTTGAGCGCAATTTCATGGTACAGGGAGGTGATCCACTGGGCACAGGCACTGGTGGACCCGGTTACCAATTCACCGGGGAGATCATTCTCAAGCATAACCAGCCGGGAATAATCTCCATGGCTAATTCGGGACCCGGTACCGATGGCAGCCAATTTTTTCTCACTCATCTGGCGACTCCCCATTTGGATGGACTGCATTCGGTTTTTGGCAGAGTCGTACAGGGTCAGAATGTCGTGATCCAGATTCGCCGAAGAGACGTGATCGAATCGGTCACTATCGAAGGGGATCCGGGGGCATTATTCAGGCGCAAACAAGCGCAACTGGAAGCATGGAATCAGATTCTGGATGCCGGGTTTCCAGATTTGAAAGCGGCGTCAATAGCTGAGGATCCTAAGTAGAGGGGTTATAAAACCCGCTTGAAGGGCTTAACCCTGACATTCTGATAGACACCCGCCGCGACATAGGGATCGGCATCGGCCCAGGCTTGGGCCTGTTCCAGAGAGTCGAATTCGGCAATCACCAGGCTGCCACTGTATCCGGCGTCGCCGGGCTCCGGGCTATCGGTTGACGGGTGTGGACCTGCCACCATCAGGCGTTTCTGATCTGCCAGCCTATTGAGTCTATCCAGGTGTGCCGGTCTGGCAGATTGCCGCTTACCCAGGCTGTCCTCCACGTCTTCACTCATTATGGCGTAGTACACAATTGGGGCCCTTTATGCTGTCAGACAGATTCTTCACTCGCTGATTCCACCGGCTCTTCCTCTTCGACCTCGATGTATTTGGCAAGCAGGGGCATTTGTCCGAGTACAAAAGTAAAGGTCAGAATCAGATTTCCAAAAACCTTGAATTGAATCCATAACGCCTCACTTAGGGTGAACGCGACAGCTAGATTCACCGCACCGAGGACAATGAAGTAAAAAACCCAGATCTTATTCAGTTTGATCCACAATTCTTTCGGGGCGTTAACTGCATGTCCCATCATGTGCTCGATTGCCGGCTTATCACCGAAGAAGCGTGATGCGATGAAGATGCAGGCGAATATCCAGTTGACTATGGGTGCCTTCCATTTGAGAAAGTCAGTGTTCCTGAAAATTATGGTCGGTATGCAAAATAGCACTACGGCTACCAGGGTAATCCACTGAAACTTGTCTAGCCGTTTCTGGAACAAAAATAACGATCCATAGACGAGTATCGATGCGCCCAACAAGAATTCAGCAGCACTGAATATACCGCCCACGCTGTGCTCGTAGCCCGCCACAGTGACGAATCGTTCATCCATCGCCCACACAGTAAAGAATACCAGCAGGGGTATATAATCGATTAATTGCTTCATTGGTTTGAATACATGGATTCCAGGAAGTCGATTCCGTTGCCAAGGCGCACTTTCGCAGGCATGCGTCGACCTGTCAAGAAACTGCATGGTGGCGAGCATTACCCCGTTGGGAAGGCTCTGGCGAGTAGTGTTGCGGGCTTGTCGTGCCTGCCAGAGACGAATCCCTTTCCCTGCTACTGAGCCTTACAGCGGCAGGGCAGGCTCCTGTAGGACGGTTTTGCTGTAAGCAAGAGTGGTCATTGAAATGATCAGAATGCCCTTAGTACCTGCGCACGGTCTTTTGTAATAGAATCACTCTCGATTTTTTGTGGGTGTCGCTGTGCACGATATCTTTCTTGAGAGAGCTGCTATTGGCGAGTCTCGTGTCTGAGTTTTTTAAGGAATCCTGGTAGATAGAAAAAACATGGCAGAATTTCTTCAGGTGCATCCGAAGAACCCGGGTTCGAGGGTGATTAATAAGGCAGTGGATGTACTGCTGAAAGGCGGGGTAATCGTCTATCCAACTGATTCCACCTATGCACTGGGCTGCCATATTGGGGACAAGTCAGCGTTGGAGCGAATTCGCCGCATTCGGCAATTGGATTCGAAACACAACTTTACCCTGATCTGTGCCGACCTCTCTTCACTTTCCCTTTACGCCAGGGTGCACAACAGTGCCTATCGAATTCTCAAGGCTTACACTCCCGGAACCTACACATTTATTTTGAAGGCGACACCGGAAGTGCCGCGGCGGCTGCTGCACCCGAAGCGAAAAACCATTGGGCTAAGAGTGCCTGACAATGCCATTGCCCAGGCGATTCTGGCCGCACTGGGTGAGCCAATCATGAGTACCAGCCTGATTCTACCGGGCGAGGAAGAGCAACTGTTTGACGCCTATGAGATGCGCCTGAAAATAGGCAAGCAGGTTGATCTCATTATTGACGGGGGTGCCTGCGGTCTGGAGCCGACCACCACGGTCGATCTGGTGGAGGGCGTGCCAGAAGTTTTAAGACTGGGTAAAGGAGATCCTGAACCATTTCTCTAATGTCAGGGTATAATTTTGATTATTATTGGCAGGGCAATAATTTTTAATGCCTTGATTTCCAATACTGTGATTTTCAATGTTCAGCGTTGAAACTGGCACCGAACACCGAGGGAGAGTGAATTGTCTACAGCGGATTCGCAACAGCGAGTATTGTCGGGGATGCGTCCTACCGGACGATTGCATCTGGGTCATCTGCACGGAGTACTCAATAACTGGATTAAATTACAACACGAGTACGATTGCTTCTTCTTCGTAGCCGATTGGCATGCACTCACCACCCATTACGGTGATCCCACTATCTTCGAAGACAATGTTATCGACATGGTTATCGATTGGCTGGCGGTGGGGGTGAATCCCGGTTCCGCGGCATTATTCGTGCAATCGAAAATACCTGAGCACGCCGAACTGCATCTATTGCTTTCCATGCTGGTTCCACTGGGTTGGTTGGAACGAGTTCCCAGCTACAAGGATCAACAGGATAAGCTGCAGGAACGGGATTTGGATACCTACGGATTTCTTGGTTATCCCCTGCTACAGGCTGCAGATATTCTTATCTATAGGGCCGGTTTCGTTCCTGTGGGAGCCGATCAGGTCGCCCACGTCGAATTAACCCGTGAAGTCGCCAGGCGCTTTAATCATATGTATGGCAGAGAGCCCGGATTCGAAGCAAATGCCGAGGCAGCCGTGCGCAAGATGGGCAGGAAGGCAGCACGCCTTTATTCGAGCCTGCGTACTGCCTACCAAGAGCAGGGTGATCATGAGGCTCTGGAAAAGGCTCAGGCGTTGCTGAAGGAACAGCAAAACATATCCATAGGCGATCGGGAGCGCCTGTTTGGTTATCTCGAAGGCAGTGGCAAGATGATATTGGCAGAGCCCCAATCGCTACTCACCCCGGCGTCCAAGATGCCTGGGCTCGATGGACAGAAGATGTCCAAGTCCTATG
>DMJN01000029.1 GCA_003451715.1 Gammaproteobacteria bacterium
CCAGACTTCGTTGAAGAATCGAGGCATTTTTGTACTAGCGGAAGATATGGAAAAAGCTGCGGTAGCCAGTAATTTAATTGCTCCGGAACACCTTGAGTTGTCGGTAGAAGATCCAGATGCGGTGCTTGCTTATATAGACAATGCTGGTGCAATTTTTATGGGAAGACACAGTGCCGAAGCGCTCGGAGACTACTGTGCCGGTCCAAGCCATGTGCTGCCTACTTCGGGCACTGCGCGATTCTTCTCAGCACTTGGAGTGTATGACTTTCAGAAGCGCAGTTCAGTTATCAACTGTTCACCGGCCGGGGCAAGTAAATTGGCAATAACTGCCGCAGAATTGGCGCGCAACGAACACTTGCAGGCACATGCTTTATCGGCTGAGTGCAGACTGAATTCTAAGCCGGAATCCGACGACTGAAATAGACCTGGTTCAGTGGCAGAGAGTCTTTAGTGTTGTCTGCCTATGGCTCTATTATCAACGCCTCGCCGAAACCCAGCGTTACTGGTAAGATGAACGTCTGTCCGTTGCGGTAAACCTGTACGGTGACAGTGTCACCTGGTTTCTTATTCCTGATCTCCATCACGATATTCTGTCCGTCTATTACCGGAGTGTCTTCAACGCGGGTAATGACATCTCCCGGCTCAATTCCTGCTCGTTCGGCGGCTCCACCTACATCCACATTTTCTACTAACATACCGCGGATATGGTTGACTCCGAAGAATAACTGGCTGGATTGTTCATTCAATGCTTCACCAGTGAGAACTCCCAGATAGCCGTTATTCCCTTCAATTGCCTGTTCGACCAATTCCTCCATAGCAGCTATGGCAATACTGGCTGGAGTTGCGAAGCCTATTCCTTCGAAATTTCCAGATTCCGAGAATATCGAAGAATTGATTCCAACCAGGGTTCCCTCATTATCAATCAAGGCACCGCCAGAATTGCCCGGATTAATGGCGGCATCGGTTTGAATAATCGATATGGATGTATCCGGATTGGTGGTTAATGCACTCACAATACCCTGCGACACAGATTGTCCAATGTTGCGGGGGTAACCTATAGCAAAAACGATATCACCAACTTCTAGTTCCTGTTCATCACCAATCTGAACAGGTGCCAGGTTATCCATATTAATATGCAGCACAGCCAGATCCTTGTCTTTGTCCCATGCGACAACCGTGGCAGGTGTTTTCCGGCCATCTTTTAGAGTGACTTCCGTATCGAATGCATTAAACAATGTGTCGACTACGTGTAGATTGGTGAGGATGAAGCCCTGATCGCTGATGATTACTCCAGAACCCAGGCTGGCTCTTTCTCCCAGATACAGGTTAACCCGATCTGCCGCGGCCCGTTCGATCGACTCTACGTTGACACTGGTAGCATTGATGCTTACCACCGACGGCGCAGCTCTACTTATAGCATCTGAAAATGAAGTAATCGGTTGCTCTGCCTCCTGGACGGGGCCAACAGGTGCCGATTGTCGACTCAGTTCGCCCAGTTGTTGATACTGGAGAAACACGATTGCGACCAATACACCGCAGATTACGGGCCAGCTCATGAATTGAATTATTTTCCCAAATCGCTGCATTCGACAGTTACCTGATTGTGGTTCTACAACGCAATGGAGCTACTACCACGAACCAATATACAGCGTTGTCAGGGACCTTACCAATATCTGTTCGTCAATAACAAGGTGAAATAGAATTCTCAGCACGGAAGCGAGAATAGTTTAGTGACAAAATTTGAATCGATTCGGGCTGCGAGATGCGGATGAAGTAGATTCACAGCTAAGGCGACCGGGCAACACACTGTAGATTAATTCAGAATCGAGTACCAGGTTCAGGATAAAGATAATGCTTGGATTCCCAGATAAGCGACACGGATCTACCCGATAGTTCTTCGGCGAGCCAGGCACTACAATCCTGTATGAGTGGGCATCCGGGGCTTAAAGAAATGTCTAGATAATTGCTTCGTTCCGCATCAGCTTAAGCACCGCATCGAGACATTCATCTACAGACAACTCATCAGTATCCAATTCAAGGTGGGTTACTTCTGGCGGACTGTAGGGGAACGACAGCCCCGGGATATCGGTAGAATCTGATCCTTCCGCTGCCGCATAGAGACCACTGGGATCGCGCTGAATACAGACATCCATGGGGGGGTTCAGGTAGACGATATAGCAATTGTCCTGGCCGATCACACTGAGGGCATGTTCCCGCGAATCCGCATTGGGTGCCACGAAGGAGGCGCAGCATATGACTCCAGAATCATTGAGGAATCGGGCAATATGGGCGCTGCGGCGCAGGTTTTCAGCACGCCCTTCGGCGTCATGGGGGAGGTCCCTGCTAATACCTAATCGCATGGTTTTACCGTCCAATACCGTACTCACACGACCTCGGTCGAATAGTGTCCGTTCCAGTCCGTGGGCGAGTGTAGATTTTCCTGATCCTGAGACACCGATGAACATGATAGTGGCTGGCTTCTGGCCATATCGAGCCGCTCGCTCTTCCTTGGTGACGTGAATATTATGCGGATCAACCCGTTTAAGCTTCGGTTGCTGTTCACAATTAATCATGCCGGCCCCAACAGTCACATTGCTGAGTCTGTCGATGACTATAAAGCTTCCAGTCGCACGGTTGTCCTTGTAACCATCGAAGCAGACGGTTTGATCGACGGAGATCTCAACCAGTCCGATTTCATTCAACTCGAGCGTAGGGGCAGGATTCTCAGTAAGCGTGTTCACATTGATTCGATTGCGGATAGTCCTCACCTGACCGCTAACAGATTTGGTTCCGAGTTTGAAATCGTAGAGTTTTCCCGGCAGTAACGGATTGTCAGTCATCCATACCAGAGTTGCTTCGAACTCATCACGACTCACAGGTAGATTATCTGAATGTGCAATGACATCTCCTCGGCTGACATCGATCTCATCTTCCAGCGTCAGGGTAATCGCCATGTCGGCGTAGGCAAGTTCCAGTTCTTCATCGAAGGTGACTATCGATTTAACACGACTGGTTTGCCGGGAAGGCAGTACGGAAATTTCATCACCTTTATGGATCACACCCGAAGCAACGGTACCGCAGAATCCTCTGAAATTGAGACTAGGGCGGTTTACGTACTGAACAGGAAATCGAAAATCTGAAAAATTCCGGTCGGCAGTTATTGCCACGGTTTCGAGTATCGGCATCAATGCACTGCCGTCATACCAGGACATATTTTCACTGGTACTGACCACGTTGTCGCCTTTAAGGGCAGACAGAGGAATAAAATGAAAATCCACTGGTTCCAGTTTCTTAGAAAACTTCAGGTAATCCGCTTTAATGTCCTCAAATATGTTTTGTTGGTAATCCACCAGGTCCATCTTGTTGATGGCTACGATGATGTGTCTGATACCGAGCAGTGAGGTGATAAAACTGTGGCGGCAGGTTTGGGTCTGTACGCCATTCCTGGCATCGATTAGGATAATTGCGAGGTCGCAGGTAGAAGCACCTGTCGCCATGTTACGAGTGTATTGTTCGTGACCCGGTGTATCGGCGATGATAAATTTTCGCTTAGCAGTGGAAAAATACCTATAGGCGACATCGATGGTGATACCCTGTTCTCGCTCAGCCTGTAACCCGTCGACCAGCAGTGCCAGGTCCAATTTTCCTCCCGTGGTACCGGACTTCACGCTATCAGCTTCAATTGCCGCCAGTTGGTCTTCATAGATCATCTTGGAATCATGCAACAGTCTGCCAATCAGCGTGCTCTTACCGTCATCCACGCTACCGCAGGTCAGCAGACGCAATAGTTCCTTACGTTCATGCTGGGCAAGATATGCATTGATATCCGAACTGATTAAATCAGATTGATGAGACACTAGAAATATCCCGGCCATTCCTTGTGCACGGGTTGTGCAAGGAATGGATCAATATCTGAGCGCAGGTGGTCGTTTTGGTGGAATATCAAAAGTAACCCTTCCGTTTCTTTTCTTCCATGGAACCGGCTTTATCCGTATCGATGAGTCGACCCTGCCGCTCTGAGCTTGTCGCTAGCAGCATTTCCTGGATGATTTCAGGCAGTGTTGTCGCAGTTGAGTCGACGGCGCCGCTTAATGGGTAACAACCGAGAGTTCTAAAGCGAACCGTCTTGGTTTCTATCTTCTGATCTTCCGTTATGGGCATCCGGTCATCGTCTACCAGGATGTCTACACCATCTATATGGACTACAGGTCGAGGCTTGGCAAAATACAGTGGAACGATATCGATATTATTGAGGTAAATGTATTGCCAGACATCCAGTTCTGTCCAATTGGACAATGGGAACACGCGTATGCTTTCGCCCTTGTTGACCTTGCCGTTGTAGATATTCCATAGCTCAGGTCGCTGATTCTTCGGATCCCAGACATGATTTTTATCACGAAATGAAAATACCCGCTCCTTGGCTCGGGATTTCTCTTCATCACGGCGTGCACCGCCAAATGCGGCGTCGAATTTATGCTTGTTCAGAGCTTGCTTGAGGGCCTGAGTTTTCATCACATCGGTGTGTTTCTCACTGCCATGGGTGAAGGGACCGATGCCAGCATCGACACCTTCCTGATTGATGTGGACTATCAGATCGAGACCCAGCTTTTCCATTTGTTGATCGCGAAATTCGATCATTTCCTTGAATTTCCAGGTGGTATCAACATGCATGAGAGGAAATGGAGGTTTACCGGGATAAAAGGCTTTTAGTGCAAGATGAAGCATTACCGACGAGTCTTTGCCGACCGAATACAGCATGACTGGCTTATCAAATGTTGCGGCAACCTCGCGGATGATATGAATGCTTTCCGCTTCGAGTTGCTTCAGGTGAGTGAGATTGTACTCAGACATGATGATTCATTATTTTTGCCGCCGGCACTTCAATCTTTGCTAACAGCCAAATAATAATTAGCATTGGCAAGCCGGCTTATTCGGCCGGCTGAATAGGAATTTCTTCTTAGCTCACAGGCCTGTCTTCGCTCACAGGCTTGTCTTTGCTCATAGGCCTGTTTTCGCTTACAGGCAGGTCTTCGCCCACAGACTTGTCTTCGCTCTCAGGCAGGTCTTCGCTCTCAGGCTTGGCTTCGCTCTCAGGCTTGGCTTCGCTCTCAGGCCTGGCTTCGCTCTCAGGCAGGTCTTCGCTTTCAGGCTGGTCTTCGCTTTCAGGCTTGGTTTCGCTTACAGGCTGGTCTTCGCTCTCAGGCTTGGTCTTCTCGAGGCCAAACTCTTCCGACAGTGCACCTTTTTGCTCAGGATTCTGCTTCGCCGCGTAGTCCTTCGGTGGGATCAAACCGCCATTTTCTTTCTGGTTACCGTTGCTTTCAAAGACGGCATCAGATTCAGCAGGCAGCAATTTACTGGCAACTTCGTGGCTACATAAATCCTGGGCACCGCTCGCCAGGTGTTGGTACACCTCTTTGTAGCTTTCGGTCATGTGCTGTACCAGTTCGGCGGTCATGGCGAAATGATCGCTCACACTATCGCGGTATTCACCATGATTCTCTTTTAGAGAGTGAATCTGGTTTTCCAGTTCTTGCACTCGGGAACCACCGTTCACCCTGCTCGCGAACAATACTCCGATAATTACTCCTACTGCTAGTCCTGCTATCAAGCTCAAAAAAATCATTTGAATCTAATTCCTCAAATCTAATTCAGCGCTCATCTCGTCGATGAGCGGGGCGTAAGTATACCTTAATTCGGCAAAATCACTGTAATAAGTTGCAACAGAGGAATCGGGGAGATACAGGAAATTCGATACATGCAGTGGCTTCAAATAGCAAACATCCCTAGAATGCCACAGCGCATTTAAGGCCGTGAATTGAACTGAATGTGATGAAGCCCCTACAGCGATACACGAACGATGTAACCGCACAATTAGTCATCTCCGATGATGAGCAGCGGCGAATTGTTGCATCATTCGAGGAATTACACGCCCAGCTGACTCGCCGACCGGCAGAAGTGGGTATGTTGAGTTCAATCCTTTACAGATTCTCAGCTATGGGTGTGGGCGAGGGAGTGCCCGAGCGCCCCCGAGGGATTTACCTGTGGGGAGCAGTTGGCAGAGGCAAGACCTACCTGATGGATCTATTCTGCGATTGCCTACCTGCACAGAAAACAATAAGAACACATTTTCACCGATTCATGCAGCGAGTACATTCAGATCTGTCTCGACTGCAGGGGACTAGAAATCCTCTGGAAAAGGTTGCCGATGTCATCTCCGAAGAGGCACAGGTACTCTGCCTCGATGAATTTTTTGTGCTCGATATCGGTGACGCTATGATTCTTGCTGGATTGTTAGCTGCACTGTTTGAACGAGGTGTGGTACTTGTAACCACTTCGAATATTCACCCGGATGGACTCTATGAAAACGGCTTGCAGAGAGATCGCTTCCTTCCTGCAATAGAACTCCTGAAAAAGCACACCGACGTGCTGCAACTGGCAACAGGCATCGACTACCGCCTGCGTAACCTCAGTCAGGCGACCTTGTTTCATACACCTATAGACGCCCAAACTAACGAGAAGCTGCTGAAAAGTTTTTTCGATCTTGTGCCTGACCCGTCGGAAGTCGAAGAGTGGGGCACGATTACTATCCTCGATCGCAAGCTGTGCACCCGCTACTGTGCTGATGACATTGCCTGGTTTGAGTATTCAGAATTGTGTGACGGACCGCGCAGCGCCTTCGATTATGTGGAAATAGCCAGGCTTTACCATGCCTTGATTATCAGTGACGTGCCCATAATGGATGATAATAGCAACGATCCGGCACGACGATTCGTGAATCTGATCGATGAGCTGTATGACCGTCGGGTAAAGCTGATCATTTCGGCTGTTGTGCCCATTCGGCAGCTCTATCAGGGTCAACAATTGTCATTCGAATTTGAGCGTACTCAGTCTCGCTTGCAGGAGATGCAATCCTTCGAATATCTGGAAGTTGCGCACCGCCCATAGCCCCGAGCAGCCCCGCTATACCGGTGAATGACGCGCTTGGTTTTTGCTGATTTCTGCAGCAGCTGAGCCGGTGGAGGAATGTCTCAGCAAATCCGCCGGAAATCAGCCACAATAGGCCATTTTTCGGGCCTGAACCCTTGAATATTGGTGGCCTCTCCGGTAGTATTCGCGCTCCCTGAACTTATGCCCATAATTCATGCGATGAAGACTTATAGTGCAAAACCCCATGAAGTAGCCCAGAACTGGTTGCTAGTGGATGCGGAAGGACAGACATTAGGCCGCATGGCTACCGCAATTGCGACCCGATTGCGTGGCAAGCACAAGGCCGAATATACCCCGCATGTAGATACTGGAGACTTCGTTGTTGTGATCAATGCCGATAAGGTGAGAGTCACCGGCAACAAGACTACTGACAAGATGTATCACACCCATTCCGGATTTCCCGGCGGATTGAAGTCAATTTCCTTTGAGAATCTGCTGGAAAAAGCACCAGAGAAAGTAGTGAAGCTAGCCGTTAAAGGCATGCTGCCGCGTACACCATTGGGCCGGGCTATGTTCAAGAAACTCAAGGTCTATGCTGGCACAGAACATCCACACGCTGCACAGCAACCACAGACTATTCAACTGTAAACACACAGAAGAGATCGATAAAGGCTAATGGCAGCTTCGCAATATTATGGTACGGGTCGCCGCAAGACCTCTACGGCAAGAGTTTATCTGACCAGTGGTAAGGGCGAGATCACTGTTAATCGTCGTCCCCTGGATGGCTATTTTGGTCGTGAAGTAGCTCGCATGATCGTCCGCCAACCGCTGGAGTTAGTGGAGATGACTGAGAAGTTTGATATCAATGTCTCGGTCAGGGGCGGTGGAAGCTTTGGGCAGGCCGGGGCGATTCGTCACGGTATCACTCGTGCCTTGATGGAATACGATCATGAATTGAAGCCGACGCTGCGCAAAGCTGGCTTTGTGACTCGAGATGCACGTGAGGTGGAGCGCAAGAAAGTGGGTCTGCGGAAATCTCGCAAGAAACCTCAATACTCGAAGCGGTAACGGTAGAATTAGAACAGAAAACGTCGACTCCGGGGCAGGAGATCGACGTTTTTTTTGAGGCATGAAAAATAATTATTGTCCATAAATATCAGTGGGATACGGTACTTATTGGAGTCACCCCCACTTGAAAAAAAAGTCAAAATTGACTAACATTCCGGCGGTTTTGCAGACCTGAATAGGACTCATCACCCATCCCTGCTGTTTTACGCAGAAGTGTGCCGCGTCATGTGGACATTCATGTGGAAATTAGTGCCACCCAGTGTGGCGAAGCTGCCATCCGATGCGGATGATTCAATTGAACAACGCGTGTTCTCAAGGAGAAAAGTAAAGTGACTGACGACAGTACTAATACTGGCCGTAGACGGTTTCTTGTGGGTTCGACTTCAGTGGT
>DMJN01000250.1 GCA_003451715.1 Gammaproteobacteria bacterium
TTTCAAAATAGAGTGCTTCATTTATCACTGTTTTTATTGAAGTTTTTCAAACTATAATACCGTTCGTTCATAAAGCATTTTGTATTACCCGCCCTTTTCATGACATGAGTAAACATCGCTCCTTCTGCTAACAGGTCTCGTGGCTAGCCTGGTCATCATCGTTGCAATCCTGGCGTGGGGCATCTTTCGCAAGATGACCATGGATGAAGCCAGCCGCCAGCTAGCCATTAGCACCACCGAGGAAATTTTCAGTTCAGCATCCGGAAATCTCCTGGTACAGCGAGTTCACCCCACACTGCTGGCACAGCGTCCTCCGGAATCACTAAATGGGCTGGTGGATTCGGTGCCAAGAATCATGGGCCCGCTCGAATCGATCTCGTCGATCAGTGGCGCCAGTGATGTCTCCTTGATGCCCGTCAGTTTCGGCCCGCCGACGGCCAGTTACGAGATACAGCTCACTTTTGGAGAGATTAGGGCGACGGCGCTGATGGAATTGGTCTATGAGCAAGGAAATTGGTGGTTCACAGCCTACCGAGTGGACTCGCCCTTGCTGTTGAACTGATTCGATGGCTGGCTGTTTATTCCACCATCAAGCGATACATGGAAGGAACCAGGATAATGCCACACACCAGAGCGAGTAGAACATCCCGATCTACACCCCAACTCATCAACACTGCCTCAGGCTGGTTGAAAGCCACAATCCCCACTATAACCGCGGCTATTACCAGCCAATTCTTACTCAATAACACCGCAACGATGATAAATGCAGCGGAAAAAATGATGACATTGTTATCTTGAATCCCGAATCGTGACAATGATTCACTGGCAATTGTTAGGCCTACTGTAATGAATACGACGATACCGCACAGGATGGGTTTTATTGATTTGTGTTTTCGTATTTGTTGCATGCCTGCTTCCTTCGATAAGCTGGGTTTACTTTCTAAACGCTTCTTTCAGGGATTGGTTTACCTTGAGACTAACTATAGAACGAAGAATTCACCCATTGAAATAGCAAAATCCCAGTCTTTGACGTACTTCAAATCGGAATTGTGATCAATACGACACATCGAGCCCAGCCCCCACCAAATCAAAGGGTGGTATAAGTGCGATTTAAGGCCTGATTGACGATCCCTGCCGAATGGGCAGGTTTAAAATGGTGGCTTATTTCCACAAAGATACCGGGTATTCGGAGAAGGGTGGACGGCCAGGGACCCAAAGAATGGGAGGGTGGGCTTATTCGGCTACTACCCGCAGCAATTGCTCATAGTCGCTGAAACCGGTGAATATTTTGTAGATGCCATCCTGTTTCATGGTGCGCATACCATCCTTGAGCGCCTGGGCTCGAATGTCATCCAGATCGGCTTTCTTGTAAATCATTCCCTGTAAATCATGGGAACCCACCAACAACTCGTGAATGCTGGTTCGTCCCTTGTAACCGGTACCACCACAAGCATCGCATCCGACAGCACCCATTAACTCGTGCGTGCCGAGATCCAGGTCTTTGAAATCTTCATCAAATTGTTCCTGGTTACCGTAGGCGTCGATCAGGTGGTCCAATTCTTTCTTATCCGGTTTATAGGGTGCTTTACATTTTGGACATAGTGTACGCATAAGCCGCTGAGCCAATACCCCCAGCAATGCGTCGGAGAAATTTACTGGATCTAGACCCAAGTCTAACAGACGTGTGATCGTTTCCGGTGCGGAGTTTGTGTGCAGGGTGGAAAGTACCAGGTGTCCCGTTAAAGATGCCTCAACTCCGATGCTGGCAGTTTCCTCATCCCGCATCTCACCGATCAGGATGACATCCGGGTCAGCACGCAGGAAGGCTCGCATCGCCGTGGCAAATGTAAAATCGATCTTGGGTATCTTCTGTACCTGCTGCAAGCCCGGTTGGGTAATCTCCACCAGGTCCTCTGCCGTCCAGATCTTACGCTCCGGCTTGTTGATATAGCCGAGAACGGCATGCAGCGTAGTCGTCTTACCGGAACCGGTAGGACCTACTACCAGAAACAGGCCATGTGGATGCGACGACAACTCTATTACCTGTTCATGATTTGTCGGGGTCAGGTTCAGCTTATCCAGCGGCATTGCACTACCGGCAGCGAGAAGACGCAGCACCGCACTCTCTCCCTGCACCGTCGGCACGGTAGCGACACGTAGTTCCAGCTTCTTGCCGCGTACTTTCAATTTACACTTACCGTCCTGAAGCAAGCGCTTCTCCGCAATGTTGAGGCGGGAGATAACCTTGACGCGGGCAATTAGCGCAGCACAATGCTCCTTGGGAATCTTCAGAATCTCCCGGCAGATGCCGTCATCCCGGATTCTGACACCGCCCGGCGCAGCATCCTTACCCGGTTCGATATGAATATCAGACGCACCCATTCGCTCAGCTTCGGTGATGATGCGATTTACCAGCTGGATGATCGCCGAGGTAGCAGCCAGACCTTCGTCTTCGTCATCCTCGTCGCTATCATCTAGTTCAATGCCACCTTCGTCCATGCCGGAGAAGATGTCATCGAAGCCTTCCTCGTACTCATCACCGCCTTCGCCGCGCAGAAACTTGATGATGTGTTCCGGTAGCCCAACCCGAAACACGTAGTTGCGGGCATTGACAACACCCTGGATTTCCATGATCCGCTGGTAATCAGAGGGATCATCGATGAGGATTACTGCTTCATCCTTATCGCCGGCAACCGGTAACCACAGGTTGCTTTTCAGATAACTGACGCCGATGTTTTCCAACAGGTCCACTGGCAATTCGTGTTCCGAGTCGTACTTCATGTAGGGGACACGGTAGTAATACTCCAGGGATTTACCAATCATGTCCGCCTCGATATCGAATTCTTCCATCAGGGTGCGAGAGACGGAACCACCGTAGAGTGATGTCTTGGTCTGCAGGTCTTCGAGTTCGACGGCGGAAATCTTGCTCTTCTGTACCAGGTAGTCGTATGGACCCTAGGTGCTTTGCAGTGAAGATCTGAATTGCTTGGCCAGCATCTGGCTGACCATCATGGCGTGTTTTAGATCAGTCTTGGTGAAATCCCGATCGCCTTCGAAGTTGATCAGCTGCATGACACCCAACAGGATCTCATCTTTGATGGGCACAACGATCTGGGATTTAACCTTCCAACCGCGTGCCTCACTGAAGCTGCTATCGAATTGCAGCCGAGGATGGATATCGGTCAGCTCCTGGCTATCCATGACATTCTTAATAACCAGAGAACGTTGACTGAGTGCCACATAGCCGGACAGAGAAGTCGTGCTGAATGGAACTCGTATTTCGAGATTCTCATCATCATCGGGGTCACCGCCCCGAATACTGGAGAGAATCTCCTTGCCGTTATCAACCGATTGATAAATGGTAAACAACCTGACACCGAGGAGGTCGAGCAGGTCTTTCTCGACCTCCTTCATCGCCACCTTCAGCTTCTTGCTATATTTCAGACGTTGGTAGATTTTGGAGAGCTTTGCCACGAACTCGTCCCGCGGCTGTTCCGCAGACGCGTCATCCGGTGTCTCAATTTCTACTTCATCTGTCGTTGCTGTTTCAGCCATATGTGCTTTTTCACAATCCAGCCGATTTAATCATCTAGTGAGAGACGATTCAGGCTCTATGCCACGCTGGATCTCTGTATCCCTTGTAGTGGAGGTCCTTGATAAGATTATCGGCCTCTATGGTAATCTTTTCTGATAATTTGTGGAACAGAACAAAATGCCAGCAATTTCAAGCAGTTTCAACCGATATTTGTGGATTCTGCCGGGCTGGTTATCGCTAATTTCGGGGGGCCTGGCCCAGATTCCCAGTTTTAATGAAGAACACAGGCAGTGGCTGGGCGAACGAATCTTTCTAAATGAGTGTAACGCTCGTTTCGAATGCCTGACCAGCTGGAACCCGGGAGAAGACTTTCCTTCCCTGGGCATCGGCCATTTCATCTGGTACCAGGCCGGACAGAGTGAGCCGTTCGAAGAGACCTTTCCGGGGCTGCTGGCTTTCTACGATGAACAGCAGGTTGCGCTGCCGGTGTGGCTGAGAGAACCACTACAGCGCGAATCTCCGTGGCGCAGTCGTGAACAGTTCATGGCGCAACAGGATAGCCTTGGGATACAGGAATTGCGCACATTCCTGGCCACCACCAAGGGTGTGCAAATAGACTATATCAGCCGACGCCTGGATGGATCGCTACAGGAAATCCTGGGGCACTTTCATGCGCAGCAACGAGCCGAGATGGAGGATCGGATTTACAGTCTCGCCAGCAGTCATCCTCCCTTAGGCCTGTACGCACTGATTGACTATGTGCATTTCAAGGGCACTGGCCTCAACCCATCCGAACGCTATAGGGACCAGGGATGGGGATTGCTGCAGGTACTTCAGCAGATGCAATCCTCCACCGTAAGCCTGGAAAATTTCGTGGCCGCCGCCGAGGTCGTTCTGCGAAGAAGAGTCGACAACGCCCCAGTGGAACGTGACGAACAGCGCTGGCTGGCGGGGTGGGTAAATCGTTTACAGACTTATTTGCCTCTCCTTTCTCTCCCTTCTCTCGGTTCACTCGGATCTGGCAGTTCCGACCATTGAAGGAGATAGTGGCAGGAAGATCGCTTGCCGCAGTGAACAGATAGCTATAACCTTCGGCTTCTTAAACGATACCGCACCTATGAGTTTCGAACGATCCAATATCGAGAAGATGCAGGGCTACACACCCGGTGAGCAGAGGGACGGTAGTCAGGTCATCAAACTCAACACCAATGAGAATCCCTACCCGGCCAGTCCCCAGGTGGAGGCTGCCCTGCGGGCGATACAGATAGAAAATCTGCGCCGCTACCCCCCACCTCTGTGCAACACATTTCGCACAGTCGCCGCCGAGCTCAACGGAGTTGCTGCGGAAAACATCATTCCAACAAACGGCGGTGATGAACTGCTGCGGCTGCTGCTAACCACCTATGTCGACACGGATGAGACGCTTGTCATTAGCCAGCCCTCTTATTCACTCTATCCCGTGCTGGCAGAAATTCGGGGCTGTAAGCTATTGGAGATTCCACTGGGTGATGATTGGGCAATGCCAGATGACTTTCTGGATTCACTACAAAAAAGTAACGCCAAGATGTGCATTCTGGTTAACCCACATGCACCCACTGGCGCGCTGCTTTCCCATGAGTACCTGGCAGAATTGGCTGCAGGTTTTGCAGGTATTCTGGTTATCGACGAGGCCTATGTGGATTTCGTCGATCCTGGCCTGGC